>CAYLVN010000232.1:0-5831 GCA_964387115.1 uncultured Fibrobacter sp. | reverse complement strand
CAGGTCGATTCCTCTGCAATCACCATATTGTGGTGCAAAACATGCTATCAGGGGATTTTCTGATTCTGTCAGAAGTGAACTCATTCATAACAAAAACAAAATCTGGATAACTGCCGTTCACCTGCCAGCAGTTAATACACCCCAGTTCTCCTGGTGTAAAAACAATCTGGAAAGAAAGCCGCAGCCTGTTGCGCCTGTGTACAAGCCGGAAGTCGCTGCTGAGGCCATATTCTGGGCTGCTCATCATCGCAGGCGGGAAGTAGTTCTGGGTACAAGGTCACAATTTTTTATCTGGGGAAACAAATTTTTTCCGGGTATTGCTGACTGGTATACTGCCAAAACCATGTACGATGCTCAGCAGTATGATGGCCCCGACAGCAAGGACCGGCCTGATAACCTCTGGAATTCAGTTGAAGGCAATTTCGGTTCAAACGGTAACTTCTCTAAAGGGCAGCGCACAAAAAGTTTCCACCTGATGCTTTTAAAGCTTCCTGGATATCAGTATCTGGGGATATTTATTGCCTCGCTGATTTTATCGGGAGTATTAAAATGTCTGGTAAAAAAATCAATCCAATATAAAGAGAGATCCTGATAATGGAAAATGACAATTAAACAACCTGATTGCAGGTGTGTCGGTGGGCAGGCAAACCGGTTTCAGAAAATGAATCTGATCAGGCCATATTGTCTCTGCCTTTTGCCTGACATTACTGTAGAAGTGATATCAACCCTTTTCGTACCATCATCACTGCTATGGCCGCCAGAAAAAGGTTGGATATTTTTGACAGGATTGTGGAACCGGCTTTGCCGATATATTTCATGATGTAACCTGAGCCCAGAAACAGAATTCCTGCAATCAGAATATTGGCAACGATGGCAGCTGCTGTAATAAAAGATCCGTATTGCCTCGCAAGAATCATTATGGTTGTAAGAACCGCCGGGCCCACAAGAAGCGGTACACCAAGAGGAACCGGTCCCAGAGACTGGGCCTGGGCTTTTCGAAGTTCTTTCTCTGAAGTTAAAAGTTCGCTTGTTGAGATAAGAAAAAGGATTATTCCTCCTGCGATCATAAAATCTTCAACCGTAATTCCAAGCATCCTCAGAACAGCTTCACCGATGAATAAAAAAAGTAAACCCACAATTACAGCGGTTATAGTCGAGGTGTAAATCAGGTAATGCAGATGCTTCTTTTCGAATCCCTGTGTGAAAGAAAGAAACAGAGGCAACAGTCCCAGAGCATCAACAGCAACAAACAACGGCACAAAGCAGAGCCAGAAAGCTTCTAAATTCATGATGATTATTCTCTGAATCTGTTCAGTAAAGATTCGTGTACATAACCATTGGATGCTATATAACAGTTATTCTCCGGTGTGAAAGGCATACCGGAATGATCGGTTATTTTCCCTTTTGCCTCCTGAATTATAGTAGCACCGGCGCAGTAGTCCCAGATCTTATCATCAAATTCGATCACAGCATCAACTATGCCTTCAGCAAGATAGGTAAGATTGCGCACTGATGCCCCGAATATGCGGACATTGAGGACCTCCGGGGCAAGGTTTTTCAGGACCTCCAGCTTTCTCCCGGCACCCGCTTTCATCCCTGAATCGTATGATATTGTACAGTCCTTCAGGTCTTTGACACTTGATACACTGATCCGTTTGTCATTTTTAAACGCACCCGAGCCTTTTTCTGCATAGTACAGATCCCCGTCTGATGGCAGATATATAACCCCCGCGATGAATTCTTTTCCTTTTATCAGGCCGATCGATACTCCGAACATACCGATTCCCTTGATAAAATTATGGGTCCCGTCAAGAGGATCAATAACCCACACATATCCGTTTTCTTCTTTTGCAGCACGGCTTCCGCCCTCCTCCCCTATTATTCCGTGGTCAGGCCAGGATGATCGCAGTGCAGATGTAATTATCCGTTCTGATTCTCTGTCAAGATTGGTAACCAGTGTCTGGTCACTTTTACGCTCAATCGTGCTGATACGACCGAAATTCTCCATCAGAAAACCACCCGCTTCACGGGCCGCGTTAATACCGACTGTCAAAAATTCTTTCATGCCGTCCTTGTTCACTGTTCTTTAAAGTTGCAGGATATAAAATAAAAATCTTTTTCACGTTTAGTTGTAATTTTATACTCTGAATTGTAGAAGATAGAAAGCATAAGGCTGTTTTCGGTTCTCACTTCAGCCTCAAACCCGATAACTCGGCGCTTTTTTGCAATATCACTCAGTATTGAGAGTAGTATGGTTCCGACCCCTTTTGACAGCCAGTCATCTCTAACTATTAAAGATACATCGGCACGCATTGTCGCCGGATTAAGACAATAATGCGCTACCCCGGCGATCTGTTCTCCGCCGAGATCCTGAACAAGCGCTGCGACTGCCATGTCTTTTGAAAAATCTATGGTGGTAAAATCCTGTATGAACTTATGCGGGAACACCTTTGTTGACTGAAAAAAACGGAAGGCAATTGATTTCTCCGACAGATTATAATACATGTCGCGAAATCCTTTTTCATCACTGGCCTTTATCGGCCTGATAAAAAGCTCTGTCCCGTCAGCCAGTATTCTTCTGGTTTCGTACTCAGAGGGGTACCGTAAACCGCCTGACGAAAGTTCTTTCTGGTAAGGAAAGATATAATTGTGGCTTTTTGCTTCCTTCAGAATATCATTCCTGAAGTCAGGATGAGCGATTTCAGCCAGAGCTAAAACCCTTTCCCCTATATTTTTCCCGAACAAGTCAGCTACTCCATATTCTGTGACTACATAATGAACATCTGCCCGGCTCAGGGCAACTCCGGCTCCCTCTGTCAGTTTTGGCACAATCCGCGACACTGTGCAATCCCTGTCTGTAGAGCGGAGTGCGATTATGGATTTACCGTTTACAGACCTGGATGCTCCAAGCGCAAAGTCCACCTGACCACCAACCCCAGCTGTAAAATTGTACCCTTCAGAATCAGAACAGACCTGTCCGGTCATGTCAATTTCATACGCTTCATTTACAGCCACCATTTTCACATGCTGACTTATGATATGAGAATCATTGACATATTCAGATGGTCTGAACTCGAAAATCGGGTTTTCGTGAACAAAATCGTAAAGTTTACGGGTTCCCATGCAGAAACTGGCGGTTATTTTACCCCTGTTAAGAGTCTTCCTGGAACCGTTGATAATTCCGCTTTCCACAAGGGGAATTATCGAATCATTGAACATCTCTGTATGAATCCCGATATCGTGATTCTCACCAAGAAATCTGAAAACACTCTGGGGAATATCACCAATACCTGTTTGAATGGTTGAACCGTCCTCTATCAATGAGACTACATTTTTTGCTATTGCATCGATCACCGGGTCATCTTCCGGAAGTCTGTACTCCAGGATCTCTTTGCTGCTTAAGACTATCGCATCCACCCGTTCCAGAGATATGAATGAATCCCCCATTGTCCTTGGCATCATCTCATTGATTTCAGCAATGATAAGAAGGCTGTTCTCAACTGCTGATTTAACGATGTCAACTGAAACGCCAAGGCTCAGGTTACCGTTGCGGTCCGGCGGACTGGTCTGAATAAGAGCCACATCTATCGGCAGCTTGCCGGATTTGAAAAGATGGGGAATTTCAGACAGATGAATCGGGATGTAGTCGCCTGATCCGCTGTTAATGCCGCTGCGGGTATTCGGGGAGACAAAGAAGCTGTTAGTCCTGAATTTACGGGAAAGATTTTCTGCCATGTAAGGCGCGTCACCCTGAGTAAAAAACTGATAAATTTCTGCATCTGCAATATCATTCTCTGAACTGACCATCTCACTCACCAGCATCTGAGGCTGTGCGCACCCGCTGCCGATAAAGATCCTGTTTCCGGCATTTATCTTACTGATCGCCTCTTTAGCGGTAGTCTGCTTTTGCATGTAAAGTTCCTTCCATGCGGGCATATTCAGTACCTTTCCTTTGAAAGAATGATTCTTGCGTCGACAACAAAGGCGCCATCACCTTTCTGGCCGACCTTTAACGGGTTGATATCAACTTCGTCAATTTCCGGAAAGTCTGTTACCAGTTGAGAAAGACGCTGGATATTGATCACTATCGATGGTACATCCACCGGCTTCTCCCCTCTTGCACCTGTGAGAAGTTTGTAGGATTTTGTGCTTGAAATCATCTTGAAACACTCTTCCGCGGTGATTGGAGCCAGCCCGAAGGAAACGTCTTTGAGTACTTCCACAAATATTCCTCCAAGACCGTACATAAGTACCGGGCCGAACTGCCGGTCCTTTTTCATCCCCAGGATCACCTCCCTGCCTCCGCTGATCATCTTTTCAACCAGCACGCCTCTGATCTCAGCATCCGGCTTTCGCTTCTTTATCCTGAGCATCATCAGTTCAAAGGCATCCTCAACCGCCGATGCGCTCGCGAGCCCCACTTTCACACCGCCTACATCAGACTTGTGAAGAATATCAGGACTCGATATTTTCATGGCGACAGGATAACCTGTCTGGTTTGCAAATCTGACCGCGTCTTCAGCCGTAGCGACAAGCATTCCCGGCGGTACATTGAAATTATAGGCTGCCATTATCGCTTTGGCATCGGTCTCCCCGATCTTGAAATTCCCTCTGCTGATACTGGACTTTATAATCTTGATCACCGGGATTTTATTAACCGCAAACCTCTCGACAACCCTCAGAGGACGTGATTTATACCTGCTGAAATTGACCATCTCCCGCATTGCCGATGCAGCTCTTTCAGGAACTCCATATTGAGGGATCCTGTTTTTACGCAGAATTTTCAATCCCTCGATGATGATATCAGCGCCCATGAAACAGGCAAAGACCGGTTTGTTGTATTTACGGGAGATATCAACAACAGCCTGTGCCGTTCCCCTGTCATCGGTCATCTTCTGTGGTGTAAGAATAACTATAAGGCTGTCAACAGATTCGCACCGCAGAAGCAGATCGATTGCTTTTCCGTAAAGCTCCCCATCGGCATCACCAAGTACATCAACAGGGTTTGCGATCGATCCGGCAGTAGGTAATATCTTTTTCAGTTCTT
This sequence comes from uncultured Fibrobacter sp., assembly GCA_964387115.1. GTDB lineage: Bacteria > Fibrobacterota > Chitinivibrionia > Chitinivibrionales > Chitinispirillaceae > JAAYIG01. The sequence goes on along the minus strand of CAYLVN010000232.1, from coordinate 784 downwards.
CGGTGGTTTTTTTATCGAGTTGGGCCATTGAAAGTCCCGCCATCTCCAGTGCATCTGTCATCATTATGCCCGGGCCACCGGCATTGGTCACTACAGCAACTCTGTTGCCTTCGGGAAGAGGCTGATAGGCAAACGCAGTAGAAATATCAAAGAGCTGTTCGATAGAATCTGCTCTGATCACGCCTGCTCTTTCAAAAGCACTGGCGTAGGCACTGTCTGTTCCGGCAAGACTTCCGGTATGTGATGATGCCGCCCTGGCTCCCCCTGCGGTCCTTCCAGCCTTCAGGATAATTACTGGTTTTGTTTTGTTAACCTTTTCGGCAACTCTCATAAACTCCTGTCCACGAGAGATGTCCTCCAGATATGCAGAGATGACTTTTGTGTACGGATCACTCTGAAGGTTCTCCAGAAATTCCACTTCATCAAGAGTTGCCTTGTTGCCCAGCGAGGCCAATACAGAGAATCCGATCTCATTACTTGCCGCAAGATCCTGAATGGCAGCAATTAGAGCTCCAGATTGTGAAATCAGCGCGATTGAACCGGGCGCGCCCAGAGCCTGACCAAATGAGGCATTGAGTTTGTGCCAGGGATTGATTAATCCCAGACAGTTAGGGCCCATCATAGTAATACCGTTCTCTTTGACTATGTGCTGAATTTCTGCCTGAAGCTTCTTGCCCTCTTCTCCGGTTTCCGCAAACCCGGCTGTGATCACTATGACGGCTTTAATGCTTTTTTCTGCGCATTGTTTGAGCATCGGGATGACAAGATCCCGCTTTATCACAAT
>CAYLVN010000231.1:2937-5849 GCA_964387115.1 uncultured Fibrobacter sp. | reverse complement strand
CTACCGTAAGTTGTGTATATTATTGTATTTTTAGGAATTACATAATAGTATTTATATTTCGGTTCAAGTAGATCGAAATAAAACAGTAAACTATATGAGGCATCTGTATGGGCTTTCCCTTTTTATCAAATGATCTTGGAATCGACCTTGGAACAGCGAATACACTTGTATACGCAAGGGGTCGTGGTCTTCTTATCGATGAGCCGTCGGTAGTTGCTGTAGACAAGAACACCAGGAAAGTTGTGGCTATCGGTTTGGAAGCAAAGCGGATGCTGGGACGTACGCCGGGTGAGATCGAAGCGATCCGTCCGATGAAAGATGGTGTGATAGCGGATTTTGATCTTGTCGAGCAGATGTTGAAATATTTTATCCGTAAAGTACAGAAATACCGTTTTTACTTTCGTCCAAGGGCAGTAATCGGTGTTCCTTCCGGTATAACCGAGGTGGAGAAGCGTGCGGTGCATGATTCCGCGGAGATGGCCGGAGTCAGGGAGGTTCATCTGGTGGCTGAGCCGATGGCATCTGCAATAGGTATGGGAATACCTGTAAATGAGCCTTCAGGTAACATGGTTATTGATATTGGTGGAGGGACCGCGGAGATAGCGGTGCTTGCTCTAAACGGCATGGTTTGTGACATGTCGGTAAGGGTGGGTGGAGATGAGATGGATGAGGCGATAGTGTCTTATCTGAAAAAAACATATAATCTGCTTGTCGGGGAGAGTACTGCGGAGCAGATCAAGATACAGATCGGGTCTGCTTTTCCGCTTGAGGAGGAGCTTGAGATGGAGGTTAAGGGAAGAGATCTGGTGGCCGGGATTCCAAAGACTCTGCGTATTACCTCCACTGAGATCCGTGATGCTCTCAACGAGCCGATCTCGACCATCATAGAAGGTGTGAAGCAGGCGCTGGAGCAGACTCCTCCGGAGCTGTCGGCGGATATTCTTGACAAAGGAATAATCATGACCGGCGGATCCTCACTGCTTCGGGGCCTTGATGAGAGGCTGAGGCAGGAGACCAATCTTCCGGTGAATGTTATCGATGAGCCATTGACATGTGTAGCCCGCGGTTCTCTGAAGATCATAGAGGATCTTGACAAATATTCACCTGTTCTGATGCCTGCCGGCAGAAGAAGCAGATAACCGGGGGAGAAGCGGCGATAGTGGTCCGGAGCGTCAGTGGATACCACTGACCGATAATAAAACTTTAACCGTTTAGTAAAGCGGCTCAGATGCACTGGATTTTCGAATTTGTCGTAAAGAATCGCAGCATATGTTCTTTAGTGTTTACAATTGTCTTGAGTCTCTGGATGATTTCAGGTCCTAAGGAATTTCAGGCAAAAACCGCCCGTTTCTTGACACTCACCATCTTTTACCCTCTTCAGGTTACCTTCAACAACGTTACGCATATAAAAAACATTTTTTCTGAAAACAGGCGTCTGCATCACGAAGTTGCCGCTCTGAACACAGAATTATCGAGGCTCAGGGAGATGGCGGTTGAAAATGAGCGCCTCAGGGGACTGATCGGGCTTTCGAATGAATTTTCATATTCACTGATTCCTGTCAGGGTCATAGCCTGTGATCCTTCTGCAGAAAGTAAGGGCATTGTGGTGAATGCCGGACGCAGGGACGGGGTACAGATGTGGATGCCTCTGGTCGGGGAAAAGGGTATTGTGGGTAAGGTGATACAGGTGATGCACGGGTTGAGTATGGTGCAGCTTATAAAAGATCCTTCAAACCGCACCAGTATCATGAGCCGCAGGAGCAGAACTGTAAGTATTCTGGAAACTGAGAACGGCAATACCTTTTTCTTCCGCTGCCGCAGTCATGAGGATGTTCAGGTTGGGGATACAATTGTTACTTCAGGGCTGGGGGGGATTTATCCAAAAGGCCTGAATGTGGGACAGGTAAAGAGAATTACCGATTCTCAGAATCCGCTTTTTAAACAAGTGTGGGTCGAGCTGTCTGTTGATTTTGATCATCTTGAAGAGTTGTTTGTGATGCTTTTATCGCCACAGTGGCAGTCTTTCAGGGCGGAATTCGATTCCCTGGAATTTCCCAGGTAAAGAAGAGGGGCTGGAGATGGTGCTGAAAAATATTTTCAAGTGGGCCGGCCTGTTTATACTGGCATTTGTGCTTCAGACCACTCTTGTGCCGTCAATTTCAATTTTTCAGTTCCGGCCTGACCTGCTGATGTTAGTGCTGTTTGCACTCGCAATAAAGACCGGAGTGATACCGGCTGTTTATATCGGTTTTTTTCTGGGATTGGCACAGGACCTTTATTCCCCATCCATTCTTGGTCAGAACGCACTTTCAAAAACCATTGCCGGATTTTTTGCCGGTCTGTTCAATGAAAAGCTGGTTCGAGTTGACCCGATTTTCAAGGCGGTTCTACTTTTGCTGATGTTTCTACTCAATGATTCTGTTTATTTGATAGTGCAGATGGCGAAAACAGGCGGTTCCGTGCAGGGAATAGGAATGGAGCTGATAACCGCCACACTTCCACGTGCCTTGTATTCACTTCTGGTGGGTATGATCCCTATTCTGTGGGAGAATTATTCTCAGGTGACAATAAGACGGTAGATGCATGGCTTTTGGATCACAGATACAGGATGAGCTGCGGGCGCGGCATCAGAAAAGCTACATTCTGATGGGCGCAGTAAGCCTGCTTTTCCTTGTTCTTATTCTCAGGCTCATTTACATACAAATAATTCAGGCAGATCTTAACATACGGCTTTCAAAAGAAAATGCCATGCGCCTGAAGGTGATAGTGCCGCCCCGGGGGAGAATATTCGATCGTAATGGCGAGGTGCTTGCCCGCAACAGACCATCCTACTCTATCTGTGTACTTCCTTATAAAGTCAAGGACCGGAAAAGAGTGATGAGTTCACTTTGCCTGATCAAAGATTCTCAGGG
>CAYLVN010000231.1:0-2837 GCA_964387115.1 uncultured Fibrobacter sp. | reverse complement strand
TTTTCGACACTGAAGAACCAGGGCTACTACTACGGAGATCTTATCGGTAAATCGGGAGTGGAGCGGCAGTATGAAAGCGTATTCAGAGGAACCTGCGGAAGAGAATATGTAGAAGTAAACGCATACGGAAAAAGCCTTGGTCCCATTCCCAATATTCCAGGAATTGAACCGGTGCCTGGAAATGATATCTACCTGACAATTGATTCAAAACTGCAGCAGGTCGCCGATATCGCATTTCCGGATTCTCTCAAAGGAGCTGTAGTTGCCCTTGACCCCCGTACCGGAGAAGTGCTGGTCATGTTCAGCAGCCCTTCAGTTGATCCAAATATCTTCTCCATGGCTACATCCCTTAGAAGTAAGAACTGGGTTTCGGTAGCAACCGATCCCAATCTTCCCCTTAATAACCGTGCACTTTCCGGAACCTACACTCCAGGGTCCACATTCAAGCTGATAACCAGTGTGGCAGGTATGGAGAGCGGCTACATACAGCCCCGGGCATACATGCCGGTTTCCTGTAAAGGAGCTTATCGTATCGGTTCCAGAATCGCTCACTGCTGGAAACTCAGCGGGCACGGCAGTCTTGACATGATAGGGGCGGTGCAGCACTCATGCAATGTTTACTTTTATCAGGCTGGATTGAAGCTTGGTGACGGGCTGATAAACAAGTATGCCCGGATGTTTGGTCTGGGGGCGGGTACTGGAATCGATCTGGCAGGCGAGCGTTCGGGTTGGTTGTCAGGTGAAGAGGAATACAACAGAAGATTTGCAAAACGGGGATGGAAATGGACAAAGGGTCTGGTGCTTGATATGGCAATCGGTCAGACCCAGGTGATTACACCCATACAGATGGCCCTTATGGCAGGGGGACTGGGAAACTCACATTTTCTCTACAAACCTTTCATTGTCAAAGAGGAAAGAGACCGGAACGGAAATACTGTCGGCAAACACAGTCCGGAAATCAAAAGCAGGCTCGATCTGAGGCAGGAAACGCGTACTGTAATACATGAAGCCATGGATGCTGTTGTCAAACCGGGCGGAACTGGCGGACGTGCTTCCGTTCCCGGTATTGACGTGGGTGGTAAAACCGGAAGCGCGGAAAACCCGCATGGAGACAAAACGCATGCGCTGTTCATGGCTTGTGCGCCTGTAAAGGATCCGGCGATAGCGATCGCCGTAGTTGTTGAAAATGCCGGTCATGGGGGCTCAATTGCCGCTCCAATCGCCGGAGATGTACTGAGGTATTTTTTCGCGGAAACCCCGGATGGTAAGAAAGTGGTAAGTGATCTGGGGGTCGACAGTTTAACTGTGAAGAGACTCAATAAAATGGTTGAGCCCATAAGGAAGCAGTTGAATTCCATTTCAGGACAGGAAAATCAATGAGAGATTTTCAAAGAAAAGGGATGTTTGACTTTCCCCTGTTTTTCACTGCGCTTGCGCTATGGACCATAGGCATTTTTCTGGTGTACAGCGCTACCTATTTCCACGAGAGCGGACCTCTTGCCGGCCTGTATAAGCAGCAGATAATCTGGGTCGCTATGGCTATATTTATAATAATGGCCATGGTTTCAATCCCGGGGCGTGTGTTTTATGGTCTCGCATACGTTTTCTATGGAGTGTCATTAGTCGTACTTGTAATGGCTCTGGTAATGGGAGTTTCTGCAAAAGGTGCTGAGAGGTGGATAATAATTGCGGGTTTTAAGCTGCAGCCCTCAGAATTCGCAAAAATCGGACTCCTTCTGGCTCTGGCAAGGTATCTTTCGGAAAAATCGGTAAGCCTGGAAAAGATTACTTCATTTATAGTACCAGGGCTCCTTATCGGTTTGCCTTTTATACTGGTGATGAAGCAGCCGGACCTTGGGACTGCAGGTGTTTTCTGCGCCATGGCACTTCCCATGTTTTTCTGGGGTGGTCTGACAGTTCTGGAGATTTTTTACATCATTTCCCCCTTGTTCTCCCTTGTTTTTTCGGCAATTCCGCTGATTTTATCTTATGGCAGCGACCACGGCTGGGGAATTGTGGGCGCTATTCCGTGGGGAACTTTTTTTCTGGTACTATGCGCGATTCTTTACTTCGCCAGACCGTCAATGCTGATAATGATAGGTGTGGTAGTCTCAAGCCTGTTTACGGCTACGATAACTACTGTAGTCTGGAATAGTTTTCTTAAAGATTACCAGAAAATGCGCATAATTTCTTTTATTAACCCTCAGGCCGATCCTTTCGGGGCAGGTTACCAGGTAATACAGTCTAAAGTTGCGGTAGGTTCCGGGCACCTTTTCGGAAAAGGCTTTCTTCAGGGCACTCAGACAAAGCTGTCTTATCTTCCTGAACAGCATACCGATTTTATTTTTTCTGTTCTGGGTGAGCAGTTTGGAATCGTGGGCTGTACTGTGGTAATCGTGCTGTTTCTTCTGCTTATCGTGCGTGGACTCATAATCACCCAGTCTTCCAGAAACCGATTCTTTAACCTGGTGTGTGTGGGGTCGGTATCTATAATAGGATTTCATGTTTTTGTGAATACTGCTATGACTATTGGCATGATGCCTGTAACTGGAATCCCGCTGCCTTTTTTAAGTTACGGGGGATCATTTGTTCTTACTATGGCTATACTTATGGGGTTGATGCTCAATACCAGGGCATCGGATCAGAATTTCTGAGGGGTTTTGGGGTTGCTAAGGCTTTCATTATCTTGATTTTATCATCTTGTCGATAAGAATCTCCATCTTCCTGGATTCACCCCAAGGTGACTTATGTAATTCCCAAGGTAACTTTTTGATTTAACGTATTAAGTCACTGTCTACCCCAAGATGACTTTTGACTTAACGTGTTAAGCACTGTCT
>CAYLVN010000230.1:0-5868 GCA_964387115.1 uncultured Fibrobacter sp. | reverse complement strand
TGATTCCGTTATGTAGAGAGACGTCCGCCGGACGTCTCTACCGGAACGTGACTTTCGACTTGTGACTTGCAACTTGTGACTCGCGACTCGCCTTTACACATGTATCGCCCACCCCCCGGCAGCCCGCGCAGACTCCATCACCGCCTCGGACATCGTAGGATGAGCATGAATCATATCGGCAATTTCAGATGTAAGCAGTTCACCCTTTTTCGCCAGCAGATACTCATGTATAAGCTCTGTTGCCTCCGCTCCAACAGCATGCACACCCAGTATCTCATGGGTGTTGCTCTCATAAACCACCTTGACAAAACCCTCAGACCGCCCCTCAGCCACAGCCTTCCCTACCCCCTTATAAGGAAATGATGCCGACGCGCACGCAATCCCTCTCTCTTTTGCCGCAGCCTCGGTCAACCCGAAGCTACCCACCTGGGGCTCTGTATAGATCGCCCCCGGGATCATCATGGGATCCACCCTCTTTAAGGCAGGATGACCGGCGATGTGCTCCGCGGCAATCTCCCCCTCTTTCGATGCCACATGGGCAAGAAGCGGAGTGGGTACTATATCACCAATGGCATAGATTCCCTTTACAGATGTTTCACAGTAGTCACCTGTAATCACATAGCCCTTTTCTGTACTTATTCCCAGTTTGTCAAGGCCAATCCCGGACGTATTAGGGACCCTGCCAACTACCACAAGCACTTTTCCGGCAGAAACAGTTTCCCTGGATCCGTCTTTGTTCTCAACAACAACGTCCGCCCCGCCCTCCTTCTTCTCCATAGACAAGGCTTTCGCTCCCGTACGGATATCAACCCCTCTCCTTACAAAAGAGCGGCGCAGGTTCTCAGAAACTTCAGTATCTTCGACATTTAAAATCCTATCCATCAGCTCAACAAGAGTCACCTTCACCCCGAAAGATGACATTATATGCGCAAACTCCACCCCGATTGCCCCGCCGCCAAGTATCAAAAGTGACTCGGGGAGCTTCTGCATTAGAAGAGCCCCGGTTGACGAAAGAACTATGTTTTCATCAAATTCAAAACCCTTTATCTCCCTGGGTGATGATCCGGTCGCTACAATGATCGCTTTAGCGGAAATTCTCTTTTCATTATTGACAAGCACCTCATGATCCGAAACGAGCACCCCCTCACCGCTTATCACTGTCACCCCGTTTTTCTTCAACAGATAGGCAACTCCCCTGGAAAGAGTATCTGCAGCCTTTCGGGAGATCGCATTCACTTTACTGTAATCAAACTCCGAAACATCAACCTTTACTCCCATCCCCTCAAGTGAAACCCGGGAACGGAAAATCTCCGCCTGATGAATCAGCGCCTTCGATGGTATACAGCCGATATTAAGACACACACCCCCAAGCTTGTCTCTCTCTATTATTGCAACCTTCTGCTTAAGCTGCGCGGCCCTGATCGCAGCCACATAACCGCCGGGGCCTGAACCGATTATCACTACATCATAGTCGAAGTTTGACATCTACTCCTCCAGAAATCTCTTTTTGTTCCCGCTTATGGTGTGCGCAACCTGATCTGAGAAGAAAACGCAGACTATAAGCCTTTTATATATCAGGTAATTTCCAAGGTTAAAAATTAATGCATGGGGCTGGAAAGAATATTAATAAACTTTCTCTACACGAAATTTCGAATGTAATGATACCTGGAACGTCACCATTTCAATTCATCGATCCTCAATAAAGAACGGTAATCGGGCTCTCCATCATTTTTTTCAGATCGGCCGCAAACTGCGCCGCCACCGCTCCATCTATCACCCGATGATCGTTGGAAAGCGTCAGAAGCATCATACTGCGTGTACCGGTAATGGTGGTACCTGTAATAACCGGTTCGCTGAATATTTCACCTGCTGCCAGTATCGATGATCCGGGAGGATTTATGATCGCCGTAAACTGACGAACCCCCCGGGAACCCAGATTACTGATAGTAAAGGTTGCGCCTGTATACTCCTGCGGTGTCAGCCTCCCGGAGCGGGCCCGCTCCACAAGCTCCCGAAGTTCAGCATCTATGGCTACTATGCCTTTTGAACCGCAATCCCTGACTATCGGTGTTATCAGGCCGTCATCAAGTGCTACCGCGATTCCGATATCCTGGGAGCCGTGACGGATAATTTCCTTCTGAGCCCAGGAGGAATTAACCACCGGATTTCTTTTCAAAGCTTCTGCTGCAAGCTTAATCAAAAACGCATTGAAAGAGACCTTTGATTTTGCCCCCTGATTAAGCTCTTTACGGGCTTCTATAATCCTGTCAACACACACCGATATGGTAAGATAGTAATGAGGTGCACTGAACTTCGATTCCGAAAGCCTTCGCGCAATTACCTCCCGTTTCTGAGAAACCGGAACAGACTCCTCTTTCCGGCTCTCCGGAATCTCCGCAGCGGCAGATGGCACCTCCGATACAGCAGCTTTCTCTACATCTTCCTTTACTATCCTTCCCCTGGGCCCGGAACCGGAAACAGACCTGAGATCTATCCGCTTCTGACGTGCTATCTCACGGGCCAGCGGTGATGCCCTCACGATAATATCAGGTTCCCTTACCGGTGGGGCCTCCTCTCCCGGAGGAACTTTCTCCTTTACAGCCGGCTTCTCTGATGTAGCTTTCACAGATGGCTTTGCGGCCAATGCTTCAGGCGATCTCTTCTGAACCTGTTTCAGTAAAGAGGAGATCTCCTCGCCTTTTTCACCAACTATTCCAATTGGATCACCCACTTTTACCTGCGAACCTTCAGGAGTCACGATCTTTAACAGCACACCATCATTTGAAGACTCATAATCCATTGTAGCCTTGTCTGTCTCCACCTCACAGAGAACATCACCACTTTTTATCCGCTCACCCTCTTTTTTGTGCCAGCTTACGATAGTACCCGTTTCCATAGTAGGAGAAAGCGCAAGCATCACTATAGTCTCGGCCATTTTTATCTGCTCCTTCAACTCAAATAGGTTACTCTTTTAACAGCATCGATAACTTTTTCCACCGATGGAAGTGCGGCAAGCTCCAGCGCATGACTGTAAGGCACCGGAACATCCTCCTGGCTCACCAGCTCAACCGGCGCATCCAGAAAATCAAAGCAGTTGTAACTGACAAGATATGAGAGATGAGAACCGACACTGGCGTAAGGCCATGCCTCATCTACTACAACACAGCGGTTTGTCTTCTCTACCGATCTGTAAACAAGCTCTTCGTCAAGGGGCCTGAGCGTCCGCAAATCAATCACTTCTGCCTCTATGCCCTCTTTCTGCAGTTTTGATGCTGCCTCGAGGATAAGATACATCGGCTTTGAAAACCCGATTATGGTTACATCCCTGCCCTCTCTTCTTATGACCCCTGACCCCAGCGGCACAAAAAACTCCTCCTCCGGCACCTCGCCTTTCAGTGCGTACATAAGCTCCGATTCAAGGAAGATTACCGGGTTCTCGTCTCTTATGGAACTCTTCAGGAGCCCCAGAAAATCGGCCGGCGTAGAGGGGGCAACCACCTTGAGCCCGGGGCAATGGCAGTATATCGACTGAAGAGATTGAGAGTGCTGTGCACTGAGATACTCTGCCGGACCGTTAGGTCCCCTGAAAACAATTGGAACATTAAACTGCCCCCCCGACATATAGAGCATCTTCGCAGCATTGTTGTAAGTCTGATCAAGAGCCTGAAGAGAGAAGTTCAGAGTCATCCACTCTACAACAGGCCTCATGCCGGCCATTGCCGCTCCAATCCCCACACCTGTAAAACCCTCCTCAGAGATGGGGGTATCTATGACCCTCAGAGAGCCGTACTTCTCCAGAAGCCCCTGACTCACTTTGTAGGCGCCATGATACTGTGCCACCTCTTCCCCCATGAGAATAACATTCTCATCCCTGCCCATCTCCTCATCAAGAGCACGCCTGAGCGCCTCACGAACATTCATTATCATAATGGTTCCTCCCGGGACAGCAATGAGATTTGTCTGCAATCCGCTATAAACCCCTGTTCTGGCTCCAGAACCTGCACACGGCCCACCAACTACGATCGGGATATATTCTGTATAAGTTTATTTTTACCGTTGATTATGCATTCATTTTTCTGTACTCCGCAGTCTGTGACGATCTGCATACACAGCCATGTACGGTTCTCCCGGAATGCAATGTATTCCACCCTTTCAGTCCTAACTTCTTATCTTCTTATCTCTTATCTCTTATCTCTTAACTTGTGACTTTCGACTTGTGACTTGTGACTTGTGACTTGCAACTTTCACCCCTCCCGGTATACATCCTCATACAGTGACTCCAAAGGGGGGATTCTGCTTTTCTCCGCAAACAGGACCGCCTCATCACACTGCTTCTTCACAGCCGCATCAAGTTTAAGGAACTCCTCCTCGGTCAATATTTTTTCATTTATCATTTTTACTTTTAACAGCAGCACCGGGTCCTGCTGACGGTAGGCCTCGAGTTCCTCTTTAGTGCGGTACCTTGCCGGGTCGCTCATGGAATGGCCTTTATAGCGATATGTTTTTATCTCCAGGAAACCGGGTTTTTTAATCTTCCTTATAATTTCGAGCTGCTCTTTTACAGCCTCATACACCTCCAGCACATCCATGCCATCAACCTGCTTTCCCTTTATATCGTATGACTGTCCCAAAACGGTAAAGTCGGTTACCGCACTCACTCTGCGGAAATCGGTACCCATCCCGTACTGATTGTTCTCGCATATATAGAGTACCGGCAGTCCCCAAATCTGAGCCATATTGAGACTTTCATGAAAAGATCCCTGGTGAATCGCTCCATCACCAAAGAAACAGAGCACCACCCCGTTTTCATTTTTGTTCCTGATTTTCAGCCCCACACCAGTTGCAACCGGGATATGAGCTCCGACAATCCCGTTTCCGCCCAGGAAGTTCTTTTCTGCATCAAAAAAATGCATGGACCCGCCTTTGCCCCTGGAGCATCCGCTCTCTTTCCCGTAAAGCTCAGCCATGAGCACCCCGGGTTTCATCCCCATGGCAAGCGCTATGCCGTGATCCCTGTAAGCCGTAAGAACATAATCTGCTGCCTGGTTAATCGCGGAAATTGAACCCACCCCCACTGCTTCCTGACCGATGTACAGATGAAGAAACCCGCCTATCTTACGAAGCCCGTACATATGCGAAGAGGTCTCTTCAAAACGGCGGATAAGAAGCATCTTCTGGAGCGCAGAAAAAAGAAACTCTCCTGAATAATTTTTCTCTTTTTTTTCTTCCATGATTTCAACTCGCCGCCTCAAATTTGACAGTTTCCCTCAGACCGCTCTGCGGCACATAGAGCATGGCCCTGCTGATAATAAATTCAAGCACAACAAGTTCACTCTCCGGTTGGGTGATTTTCCAGAAAGCATGAAGATTTCTTCCGATGCATTCAAGTGTTTCTGCTCGTATGGAGGGATTAAAGAGAAGGTTGATTCTACCGCTTACATGAAGAATTTTGTCCAGCGTTTTAGTCTGAAAAAGCATTTCCGATGATGGGTTGGCACGGATCTGTTCCACTTTCGCCGATTGTGATCCGCTGACCATGAAAACTGCCCCCGGCCTCTCACCTATACAGCCTGGCGTTACCCATCTTACATGGGGCAGATTCTCTTTATCTACGGTAACAAGTACCGCAGCTCTGGTTTCTTCGATCATTTCCTCTATGAGAGCAAAAACTTGATGTCTGGTCATCACTCCTCCGGTTTTTGAGGTATTACCTGACTTATGCACCCGGACCTGGGCGAATTGCAATTATCCCTTCCCGGATGCATAAGTCAGGTATTAAGGGAATAAGCGATGCAAAATCGGTGCCGTGTCTGAAAACCGAAGAAGTTGTAGGCAGGAGTTTAAACCTGAAAGTCACAGATGGGGAGA
>CAYLVN010000229.1:3441-5869 GCA_964387115.1 uncultured Fibrobacter sp. | reverse complement strand
CCAATAGAAAAAGCAGAAGATCAGATTCAGAAGTCAATCTCTGTTGAAATCGAAGCTCCGGATGGATGTCCAAGATATACCGGAAGGCTTATCAGGGGGGTAAAGATCGCACCTTCTGAAGAATGGATCCAGAGAAGACTCTCACTTGCCGGCCTGAGGCCGATCAATAACATCGTTGATATAACAAATTATATACTGCTTCATTTCGGTCAGCCGATGCATGCTTTTGATTACTCAAGCATCACTGACAAAAAGATCAGGGTAAAGAGAGCCGGTAAAGAACAGACATTCAAAACCCTTGAGGGTATTGAGCGGAAACTGATTGCTGATGACCTTTTAATATGGGATGGAAGCAGGCCTGTTGCACTTGCGGGTGTAATGGGCGGTGCCGGTTCTGAAATCAGGGAAAACACCACAGATGTTTTTCTGGAGTGTGCCTATTTTGATCCGGTTACAGTGCGTAAAACATCGAAGCGTCTTGGACTCTCGACCGATTCATCTTACAGGTTCGAGCGCGGGGTGGATCCTGCACAGGGTTTAACAGATGCTCTTGATACCGCTGCTGAACTGATCCGGAAAATGGCCGGTGGAGAGGTGGCTTCAGAGCGTATAGATGAGAACCCGGGGAAGCTTGTTCCCAGAGAGGTCAGGATCAGGCCATCAAGGGCATCGAAGGTTCTCGGTTTTAAATTTACAGATCAGCAGGTATACACTTTTCTTGACTCTCTGGGAATGGAGTGCAGGAAAGAATCTGATGATTCCATTTTCTGCAGGGTACCTCTTTACAGACATGATATTGCCCTGGAGGAAGATCTTATTGAAGAGGTTGGCCGGATGTATGGGTACGATAACATCCCTGTTGCCACCAATGCATCGGTTTCACTTTACAACAAACTTCCATCTGTTGAGAGAATCACCGATAAGATCAGATCCGCACTCAGCCACTTTGGTTTTAATGAAATCCTGACAAACAGTATGTGCTCTGCAGTAAAAAGAGATCTGCTGACACCGGATAAGCAGCCGGTGAAAATCCTCAATCCCCTGAATCCGGATATGGCTCTTATGAGAACTACACTCTCGGGGAGCGTGCTGGAAGTAATCGCCTACAATCTGAACCGGAAAAATCAGAACAACCATCTTTATGAAATAGGGAAGAGTTTTGAGATAAATAAAAGCGGTGAAATTGTTGAACACGATATGTTGGGGATCGCAATCGAGGGAAACTATTGGGGACCCACATGGAATACTCCAGCATTAAAAAATGACTTTTATGTTTTAAAGGGAGTGTTGGAAGCTTTTACTGCTCACTTAGGAATAAACTCATTCAAATTTTCTTCAACTGCCCCTGAGAGCTCAGTCTATGAGGGTGAGACAGCCAGTCTGGATGGAGAGCTCATGAATGGAACTGCCGGGCGGATTTCGAAGAAGGTCTGTGAGTATTTTGATATAAAGTCGACTGTTTATTATGCCGAATTGGACATTACTGCACTAATGCATACCTCTCTTTCACAGCCTGCATACAGTCCGTTGCCAAAGTTTCCTGCACTGGAACGGGACTTCAGCTTTGTAATGCCGGAGCAGATAAGCGCACTGGCTATTACAGAAGAGATTAACCGGATATCGCCACTGGTGGAAGAAGTTGTCCCGTTTGACCTCTTCAGAGGTGAAAAACTGGGAGCCGGGCGTAAGAGTATTACGTTTGGTGTCAAACTCCGTTCATCAGAGAGGACCCTTACTGAGAAGGAAGCGGAAGGGGTTTGTACAAAGATTGTTTCGGCGATTGAGGCAAAATTCGGGGCGAAGCTGCGTACATAATATAGTTGACTTCTCAAGTTGAGTATTGTAGGATTTACAGCAATGTAAATAACTGTCGGCTTTTATTATACTTAATATGTATATTTAAAAACAGGTCAGTGATTCATAAATGACTGTATTAATAGTGCTGTAAGTCTGCAGTTTAAAGTATCTCTTTAACAAAACCAGCAGGTTTTTTCAGTATAGAACAAATGGAAGGAGTATTATCTTGTCTGTAGAATTTCTTAACGAGTTGGAAAATAAAGTCAGTGCACTGATCACTACCCTGGACAGTATGCGTCAGGAGAATGCCAGGTTGAAACAGGAAGTAGAAGAGAGTGGTAATCTGGCCCAGGAAGTTGAGTCGGAAAATACCCGATTAAAGCAAGAGTTAGAGGCTCTGAAGGCAGATTTTCAGAGTAATCAAGATAAAATGAATGTGGCCGCGGAGAGGATTCAAGGCCTTCTTTCCAGGCTTGATACGGCGGTTCAGCAGTAGTGTAGTTTTGTGGTGGTTCGGGAGGTTTATGAGCACGTCTATGGAGAGCGTTCGTGTCGTTATCTTTGGTGTTGAGTATTCAATCAAAGCTGATGTCGACATTGAAACAACCAGGCAGATCGCTCGGTACGTCAA
>CAYLVN010000229.1:0-3431 GCA_964387115.1 uncultured Fibrobacter sp. | reverse complement strand
ATGGCTGAAATTCATGAAAATACGGCATCAAGGGATCATATGAAAATCGCAGTGATGTCGGCTTTGAACATTGCCGGAGAGTATTTCGAATACAAGGCCAAATATGAAGAAGGTGCCAGGAAATTAGAAGAACTTCAGGAAAAATTAGCATCGTTGAGCAAAAAAGTTGACGGTGTACTAGGTTGTTAGAATAGGCGCCCGCGTCCGATCTCCTCAATAGACCTGCTTGCTGAGACTTATCAGCCACCCGTACCCTTTATACAAAACAGTGCCGCAATCTGTAAAACGAGAGACACTGGAATGGATTAGATTCCGTTCCGTTTATATACATTCAGCAACTCACAGGAGGTTTTGATGAGTACACCACTCATTTTAATCATAATAGGGATAGTGTGTGTAACAACAGGTTTTGCTGCCGGTTTTTTCTGGCGAGTAATCACCGACAAAAAGTACAAAGAAAAAAGGCAGCAGGAAGTTCAGAAAGATGCTGAGCGGATCATAAAGGAAGCTCAGAAAGATGCTGAACTGCAGAAGAAGACAGCGATTCTGGAAGCCAAAGACGAATGGTTCAGAGCGAAAACAGAGTTCGAGAAAGAGGCTGCCAAAACAAAAGACGCTATCAGGCAGGATCAGCAGCGAATAAAGGAGATGGATCTGGACCTGGCGCGTCGTGATGAAACAATAGGGAAAAGAGAAACAGAGTTTACCGCCAGAGAGAGTTTCCTGAATTCAAAAGAAAAGACACTGCGCACTAAAGATAACGAGCTCACTCGTCTTATCGGGCAGGAAAATGAGAAGCTTGAAAAGATCTCTCATATGACCCAGGAAGATGCAAAAAAGATGCTGCTTGAAAATCTGGAAAGTCAGGTGCGCTATGAATGTGCACAGATGATTAAAGAGATCAAGGATCAGGCAAAATCTGAAGCTGAGCGGGAATCAAAGGAAATTATTCTTCAGGCCATTCAGCGCTGTGCTGCTGATACGACTGTGGAATCTACTGTCTCGGTTGTACATCTTCCAAACGATGAGATGAAAGGGCGAATCATCGGTAGAGAGGGACGCAACATCAGGTCGTTTGAAGAGGCTACAGGAATCGATGTTATAGTTGACGATACACCGGAAGCGGTGATTCTGTCGGGATTTGATCCGATAAGACGTGAAGTCGCCCGCCTTGCACTTGAAAAATTGATTCAGGATGGGAGAATTCACCCCGGCCGTATCGAGGAGCTTATCAAGAAGAGCGAGAAGGAGCTCGAAAAGATAATGAAAGATGCGGCTGAAGAGGTAATTTTCGAGCTGGATGTACATGCGTTGAAACCGAAGATGGTAGAGATGCTTGGAAGGCTCAAATACCGTACTTCCTATGGTCAGAATGTCCTTCAGCATAGTAAAGAGGTTGCTATTCTTGCCGGTCTGATGGCTTCCGAGCTTGGTCTTGATCCCAAAATTGCGATCCGTGCCGGACTGCTTCATGATATCGGAAAATCTATTGACAGAGAAACAGAAGGAACACACTCAGAGCTGGGTGCCGAACTGGCATCTAAAAACGGCGAAAATGATATCATCAGCAACGCTATCGCAGCTCACCATGAGGACGTGCCGCCAATTTCTGTTTATCCGATTCTCATTCAGGCTGCAGACACGATCTCCAGCACCAGACCGGGTGTACGCCGTGAGACTCTTACCAATTATATCAATCGCCTCACAAAACTGGAGGAGATTGCAGATTCATTCAGAGGCGTCTCCAAGACCTATGTTATCCAGGCCGGGCGTGAGATTCGCTGCATAGTTGAACCTGAACAGATCAATGATGCTCAGGCCGAGGAGCTTGCGGGGCAGATCGCAGTGAAGATTCAGGATGAAATGGAGTACCCGGGACAGATAAAGGTTACTATAATCAGAGAGAGCAGATATACAGAGTACGCCAAGTAAGATCTGCGTTTTATCTGGAATTGATTTATCAGGACCGGAGGCTCTAAGCCTCCGGTTTATTTTTATTTAAACGAGATTCCTGATTTAAAATTTACCTTATATACAATACAGCCGTTTAGATTACAATTATGAGAATACTTTTTATCGGAGACATATTCGGCAATACAGGAAGACGGGTGCTTGCAGAGTGCCTGCGGACAATAATCGAAGGAAAAAAGATTGATGTCTGTATCGGGAATGGTGAAAATGCGGCAGGCGGCCGCGGACTGACCAGTAATCTTTTTAAAAAGCTGCGCAAGTACGGCCTGGATATAATAACCGGCGGTAACCACTCTTTTTCCATACCCGACAGTGATATTGAATTTATGGAGAATGAACGGGTTCTGAGGCCACTGAATTACCCTCCCGGTAATATAGGCAGGGGAGCCACCGTAATCACCATTCCGGATGGAAGATCGATCGGTGTGATCAATCTTCAGGGAAGGACATTCATGCATGAGGCCCTGGACTGCCCTTTCAGGACAGGCAAAGCCGCAATAGAAGAGATGCGCAAATCAACACAGATTATAGTGGTTGATTTTCATGCTGAAGCTACAAGCGAAAAACTTGCGTTCGCAAATTATGTTGACGGCACAGTAAGTGCAGTTCTGGGAACTCACACCCATGTGCAGACCAGTGATGAAAAAGTTCTTAAGGGCGGTACCGCGTACATAAGCGACGCCGGTATGACAGGACCCGAGGATTCTATTATAGGCATGCAGAGAAAACAGGTGATTCGTCGATTTCTGATGCAGACACCGGTAAGGTTTGAGCCCGCGGAAGGTGGTCCGATGCTTAACGGGGTCATTATCGAAGTGGAAGATACCATCGGCAAGGCCCTTTCCATAGAACGGATCTACGAGCGGATAACATTTCATGAGTGAAGATTTTATCTTTCTTTCCCCTCAGGAATCAGACCAGCCTTATTCAATCAGTGAAATCAATGAGGGTATCGCGATTCTTCTTGAGTCCGGAAACTCGCTTGTATGGGTGGAAGGAGAGATCTCGAACTGGAAGCCCTCCTCAAGCGGTCACATTTACTTCAGACTAAAAGATCAGCAGAGTCAGATACCGGCTGTGATCTGGCGCAGCAACGTTTCACAGCTGAAGTTTGAGCCCTGTGAGGGGATTGCGGTGAGTGCCATCGCATCTATCCGGGTTTACCAGCGGGGCGGTTATTATCAGCTTGATGTTCACAGGATGCAGCCGCTTGGGAGCGGGGCTCTGTATGCCGCCTTTGAGCGCCTTAAAGCTTCACTTGAGAGAGAGGGATTGTTTGATCCTCTTCATAAAAAACCTCTTCCTCAATCTATCCGCAGGCTTGGCGTGGTGACATCCAAGAGAGGTGCTGCCCTGAGGGATATCATCCGTGTAGTTGCATCGAGGGCCCCTCAGACAGATATTGTTCTTGTTGATGTACAGGTGCAGGGTGACAAAGCCGCCGGAGAGATTGCGGCTGC
>CAYLVN010000228.1:0-5874 GCA_964387115.1 uncultured Fibrobacter sp. | reverse complement strand
TGATTGTGGTCTCGGGTTTAAGGCTATGAATAGTAGCAAATACCGTGACAATTCACCCCAGAGATGATTTAGGAGAGAAACATTAAGGCACCTCTGGGGTGAAACAAAGACTCGTGTAATTCATCTGTGGAGAGGCTCAATGTCACCTCCGGGGTGAAAAAACCAGATTCATTTATCACATTAAAACCCAAGCAGTATTCACTTATCTTTATTCAAGTTACAACAACCCCAAACTCACCTTTCCCTATCCTGAATCACAAATCAGCATTGAATTCTGTACCGGTTATTTCAGATTTAACCCAAATACCACAAAACAAAAAAGGTGGGGATCGGTCTCGTTTTTACCGATCTCCACCTCAGTGATTAATATATCCACACCCGGTTGAGCGTTAAGAACTGGTTCCTGAAATGTAGGTTTTCATGGATTCATTTTCTAAAAGGGCATGGCGAAGCTGGTTTTTGACCACATCACCAATGGAAACAACCCCGATTAGTTTTCCATCCTCCAGGACTGGAATATGGCGGATCCGCCTGGCAGTCATCAGCTCCATCACCAGATCGATAGTATCATTCTGAGATGCCGTTACAAGATTCTCTTTGCCGGTCATGATATCCTGAACTGTGATATTAAGGATAGAACCATTGCGTTCACTGACAGCATGGAGAATATCTCTTTCGGTAATTATTCCCTCTATTTGATTCTGCTCAGATATAACCATCAGGGAACCGATTCTGTGCTGATTCATAACTTGAACGCACTCAAGCACCGGCCTGGCCTTCCCTATGGTAAAAAGCTCATTCTTTTTTGTTTCCAGCAGATTTGAGACTGTCAGCATGTGATCTCCTCTGATTCGGGTTTGATATTGTGCAATACTGACTTTATACCCTGATTTAGTAAATTTATTTATTTACCAATGTGATTTGCAATATCCTGAGCCATTCTTCGAATACTGTATCTTTATTGGGAATTCCGTATCATTTATTTGCATGTTTTTCACAAAACGTACCGGCCCTCAGGGCCTTTATTGTGAAAAAAATATCATTATTTCCTTGTGTTCTTGTTATAGAGAGTATATTTTCTTATTATACTGTAGAAATCCAAACTCCTAAAGGTAAGGCAGAGATGAAACATTCTGTTCCAGAGACAAAAAAACGATACGTCTCTGTTGCTGCCAAAATGATGCCAGTTCTACAATACGTTGATGCTGAAACTGTTTTTAGACCAAAGATCAATTTTCTGCAGGCCTTTTTTAAAATAGTAAACTTAACAAAAAAATATACCTGTTTTGATTCCGGATTCAATTCTGTGGCTGCCATAGCGGGGTCCAGTACGATATCCGGAAGAAAACCTCTACTTTAAGGTGCACAGACATGAGTGAAACCGTAAAAATTACAATTGATGGCAAGGAAATTGTCGCTGAAAAGGGTGACTATATTCTTGCAGCGGCAACTAAAAACGGGATCTATATCCCTACTCTCTGCAATGTCGAAGGAATTAAACCCCGGGGTTCCTGCAGAATCTGTACTGTTAAGGTAAACGGCAGGATGATGACAGCCTGTTCCACACCGGTTGCAGACGGGATGAAGGTTGAAAATGACACAGAAGAAATCAGGGAGATCCGCAAGCAGATTATTGAACTTCTGTTTGTTGAAGGAAACCATTACTGCCCGGCATGCGAAAAGTCAGGAAACTGCGAACTGCAGGCGTTAGGCTACCGCTATGGCATGTTGGTGCCCCGTTTCTCTTACCAGTTCCCCAACCGCCTTGTCGATGCTTCTAATCCCAAAATCATCAAAGATCATAACCGCTGCATTCTCTGCAACAGATGCATCAGGTTGATTACAGATGAAAACGGGAAAAGCATGTTTGTCTCCAGAAAACGCGGACACAAAATGACAGTCGAGATAGACAACGAACTGGCCATGAATATCTCCGACGAGCTTGCACAGAAAGCAGCTGATATTTGCCCTGTCGGCTCTATACTTAAGAAAGAAAAAGGCTTCAATATGCCTATTGATTCACGAAAATATGATAAAAAACCAATTGGCTACGATATCGAGCAAGGCAAAGAAGCTGTAAGCTCGAAGGAGAACTGAACATGCAAAAACCAGTAGTTGCCACCACTTCCCTGGCAGGCTGTTTCGGATGTCACATGTCAATTCTTGACATCGATGAAAGAATTCTGGACCTTATCGAGCTTGTCGACTTCAACAAGTCCCCCATCACCGACATCAAGACATTTACCCGTCAATGCGATATCGGAATCATTGAAGGTGGATGCTGCAATAATGAAAACGTGCATATTTTGAAAGAGTTCCGGAAAAACTGCAAAATTCTCATCTCATGCGGCGAATGTGCTCTCATGGGCGGACTCCCTGCAATGAGAAACGGCATTCCGGTAAAAGAGTGCCTTGAAGAAGCTTATCTCAAAGGCCCGACAGTTGATGACAAGATCATCCCCCAGGATGCAGAACTTCCCATTATTCTCGACAAAGTTTATCCCTGCCATGAAATTGTCAAGATTGACTACTTTCTGCCGGGATGTCCGCCAAGGGCCGATCTTATATGGGATGCGCTTACCGCTCTTCTCAGCGGAAAGCCTTTGAACCTTGAATACGAAACTTTAAAATACGACTGATTATTACTGGAGATAACATGCCAAAGAAAATCACTATCGAACCTGTAACCAGGGTTGAAGGACACGGCAAGGTAACTATCCACCTTGACGATAACAATAGGGTCACCCAGAGCAGGCTTCACATTGTGGAGTTCAGGGGGTTTGAGAGATTCGTTCAGGGACGTCCCTACTGGGAAGCGCCTGTGCTTGTACAGCGTCTCTGCGGTATCTGTCCTGTCAGCCATCATCTGGCTGCTGCCAAGGCGATAGATATCATCGCTGGAGTAGGACCTGAGGGGCTCTCCCCTGCAGGTGAAAAGATGCGTCGTCTGATGCACTACGGACAGATATTCCAGTCTCATTCACTGCATTTTTTCCATCTGGCATCACCCGATCTTCTCTTTGGAGTTGATGGTGATCCGGCGATCCGTAATGTGATCGGCGTAGCAATGCAGAATAAAGAACTGGCTGTTCAGGGTGTCATGATGCGTAAATTCGGCCAGGAGATAATAAAGGCCACTGCAGGCAAGAAGATCCATGGAACCGGAGCAATCCCCGGTGGAATCAACAAAAACCTCTCTGTTGCAGAACGGGACTATTTCCTTGACGGCAAGGCTATACCCAATGCAGATCAGATGATCGAATGGGCACAGGCTACACTGGAATTTTTCAAGAATTACCATGCGGCCAATAAGGATTTTATCGATAGCTACGCCTCTTTTCCCTCAAGCCACATGAGCCTTGTCAGAAAAGACGGCGCGATGGATCTGTACCACGGTGTGTTAAGAGTAGTTGACAACGAAGGAAACAGAATTCTTGATGACATCGATTACCAGGATTACCTGAGCTATATCGGGGAAGAAGTAAGGAACTGGACTTACATGAAGTTCCCTTATCTTAAATCACTGGGTAAAGAAAAAGGATGGTACAGAGTAGGCCCGCTGGCAAGACTCAACACCTGCGATTTCATCCCTACCCCTCTGGCACAGAAGGAATTTGAGATTTTCAGAGCCTACACAAAAGGCAAGCCTAACGGTATGTCGATGCATATGCACTGGGCAAGACTCATAGAAACACTGCACGCAGCCGAAATGATAAAGATCCTGCTGAAGGATCCGGATCTGCAGAGCACAGACCTGGTCAGAAGAGGGAAGAAAGCCTTTGAAGGTGTCGGTCTGCTGGAAGCTCCGCGAGGTACACTGTTCCATCATTACAGGATCAATGAAAACGATCAGATTACCATGTGCAACCTGATTGTTTCCACCACAAACAATAATGAGCCGATGAACAGGGCCGTAACCTGGGTGGCACAGAACACTATCTCCGGAAAAGCAGAGGTCACAGAAGGCCTGCTTAACGGAGTGGAAGTGGCTATCAGGGCCTACGATCCATGCCTGAGCTGCGCTACACATGCAATGGGCAAAATGCCTCTGCAGGTTTCAATTTACGATAATGAAGAGAACCTTATCTGCGAAGGATCAAGAAATATTGATAACCAATAATTCTTCGGTTCTCGTTTACGGTTTCGGTAATCCCGGGCGCAATGATGATGCGCTCGGGATTCTTTTTTCTGAAAAGCTGGAAGAGATGAATTTTCCCAACATCTCTTTTGACAGCAATTATCAGCTCAATGCCGAAGACGCTCTTCTTATCTCAGAATTTGATATCGTTATCTTTGCGGATGCCTCCCTCACCCCGGAGAGCTTCAGCTTGAAACGGCTGAAACCAGCCCCGGAAGTCAGCTTTACAACTCACGCCATGCACCCCTCATCGGTTGTTGCACTGTGCAACCAGCTTTACAACAAACACCCGCTTTGTTTTCTCATGGAAATCAGAGGTTATGAATGGGAGATGCGGGAGCAGGTGTCAGACAGGGCTATGCAAAACTTAAAGAAGGCTCTGGAGTACACTCTTCCATTAATAAAAGAGAGAAGACTCTTTGTGGCAGACAGGGAATTCTGAGTTCCCTGCTCTATTCTGAACTGCATGTCATCAAAAAAAACGGATACTCCCTTTTCCCTTTACCCTCATGCCCCCTGATTACCCGGTCGATTGTCTGAAACTCGACATTGATAAAACCGGCTCTCTCAGCCAGTGATTTCATCTCTTCTCTGTCAAAACCATTGTGTCCGGAAAAGCCCTCACCGTGAAATGAACCATCTTCTTTGTCCAGATCTGCGATACACAGGTGTCCGCCGGCTCTCAGCATGGAATGAAATTTCCACAGAACTTCGGAGACATCAATTACATGATGCATCGTAAGGAACGTATAAACAAGGTCAAACTGCTCCCCGAGCGGCGGGTCCGATTTCGTCAGGTCAATCTCTATTGCGGTCATATTCATCACAGATGATTTCTCAATTTTAGACCTCACCACCTCAAGCATTCCTCTGGAATTGTCGGCCAAAACGATCCTTTTAAGAAAAGGCTGCAGAAAAAAACTGACCAGCCCGGTTCCACACCCATACTCAAAAGCTGTACATTCCTTAGATGGCTGCACCTTATTCATTATCGCCCCGGCTACAATCTCCGCCTTTTTTCTCTTTTCAGGATTCAGATCCCAGTCTTTTGCTCTGGAATCAAAGTCGTTTTTATCGTGGTTCATTTCACCCTTCATCCGTCTCTGTTTTGCTGTTGATTCAAATTAATTTATGCATTGAAACCCGCGCTGTTTATGACCTGTATGCCGCAGCACTGATCGCTTAACTCCCTACTCCGGATTTCTGACTCCCAACTTCCTACTCCCAACTTCCTACTCCCAACTTCCTACTCCCAACTTCCTACTCCCAACTTGCTACTCCCAACTTGCTACTCCCAACTTTCGACTTGCAACTTTCGACTTTCACCCTATCCCCAACTTCCTCATCCTTGAGAAAATCGCGCCTCTGCTTCTCCCCATTTCCTCCGCGATTTTCTTTACCGGGCTCCCTTTTGTCTTAAGAAACCTCAGTCTGTCATCATCCTGCTGTCGCCAGTACTGTCCTGCATTCAGAAGTTTCTCTTTTTGAATTTCTTGCTTTCGCGCATTCTCTTCTGACTGTCTTCTGTTCCCACTCTTTACACTCTGACAGTATGGGCTATGCTCACCAAATATTGAATTCGGTACAGTGATTCTGCCCCGGCTTCTGCTGATTGCCACATAAAGCAGATTAATCTCTTCATTAAGCTGATCTTTTTCAGGTGCAGACAGTTCATTTTTTTCGGTCAACCGTATCAGTTTCTTTTCAGTTACAAAATCATCCTCCAGTGTAACGCT
>CAYLVN010000227.1:0-5882 GCA_964387115.1 uncultured Fibrobacter sp. | reverse complement strand
GATTCTACAGGAACATTGAATCGTATGACGATCGAATCTGGAACAGCTATTTCTGAATAGGCAAGAACCGGAAGATTGCCTTCGGGAACTGAATCGATGATTACACTGTCTTTTTGATTTTCCAGAAAAACGGCAATGCTGGTGCCTGGTATATAAATGTAACCAGATGCCCTGTTAATACCCGTAGAGGGAAGAGCTATTTTGACAGCTCCGGGAGTTGCCATGGTTGCTGAGTTCACGGTGAATGTGTCTTCTGTAACAGAGATCCCATTGACAAGCATCCGGGTTCCCTTTTTGGGATCGATTCCCTGCAGATTGTAAACGCCCTTTTGAAGAACCCCCAGCCGGTAGTTGCCATTGATATCGGTAGTGTCGGTCATAAATGATGAAAGCGGCTCATCTGATATCGGGTTGTAAGATTCCGGAAGAATGGAGACAATCGCATTACGCGCCGGACTGCCGTTTGCGTTTTTTACTGAGCCAACCACGACAAAGTCCGGATTATCGGAACCTCCAGCCAGAGGTGCAGTCGTGCACCTGACAAGAGAAATCAGAAAACATACTGTCAGAAGCAGAACATATTTACTTTTCATGGACACCATCGCCCGGCTACACCTTTTTATCTTTGTGATTTAGATTAGATACAGGGAAAACCTGAAACACAACCTCATACACCTCATCAGCGCCCCCGTCATCATCTACTAGTGCATGTACCCTCTGACGCGCATCGTCCATGATACTTCGAGCCACTTCGTAAACCTTCTTACTCATTGAAACAGTAGCGTAAGCAGCATATTTCTCATGGGGCTGTACTAAATCGATAGTCTCAATCCCCCTGAGCAGAACATCGCGGCGAGCCTTTTTTTTAATAAAATCGGGTACAGTAGCCGAGGTAACAAACTTATCGGTCAGATTAAAACGGCCATTTTTGTCCCTGCAAACCATACCGCTGCTTTCCAGTAATTCTACCGCCTCCCTTGCCTCCTGGGAAGTAATCTGCGGCCTGAGCGACTTTGCAAGTGACACGTAATCATCTCTCCAGTCCCGCATTGTCAGCAGTTCGCGTATTACCGGATAGTACCACTTCTCATAAAAGAAAAACTGATCTTTATTCAGTTGATAAAATTGTGTTTTTTTACCAATCTGCTTGAGCCGTTGGAAATAAAAGTCCTTATCAGTAATTGTTATTGCCTGGTTCAGGAAAACAAGATTTTCAAAATAGATCGCAGGTTTACCCCTTAATCCTATTGCTCTGGTGATTTTATTGATTGAGTCTATCGACAGGTTTCGTTTGCCCTGCAGCACAAGAGTACAGAAATTGTGCGCGTTGAACCCCGCTTTTTTAGCGAAATATCTCTGGGAGAAAGATGGCAGTTCCAGCTTTTTGGCTACAAAATAGTCGTTTAAAAATATGCGGTAATCTTCATATTCAAAGATGGTCTCCATTACCTGCTTAGCATTTTTTTCTGTCATTTTCTTTGCCGTAAGGGCCTATGAAATCATATTTGCCGATTAATACGCATCGAGATTTAATTATAAGCCTTCGTTTATAAATATAAGGAGAATCTGCAAAACCGGCATCTTAAATTCCAAAATATGTGTAAACTTCAGTTTACACTAAAACAAATCGATCAACCACAATAATTATAGTAATAAGGCAGATGGATTAATAATGCAACCCACTGTAATATAAGATAAGCTCAAAGATTTGTGATACCAAAACTCCGGGAGGGATGGGATGCATTTAGCTCTTGCAGCAGAAAAGTTTGAACAAATCACAGCCGGGGACATCTCTATTTAATACTAAAAAACAGCAACACCGCTCACGCTGAGTTTATCAAAGTGTGCGGTTTGGGGATTAAGTTCCTCATCCTTCGATTAAACAGCTCACAGAAAGCTGCATGCACATCGAGCCCTGCAAGTTGATACAACAGTTTACACTTTTTTGATTTTTAGTCTAGAACTCAACCACAGCAATTACTTATGCCTTATATTAATGTATGTGAAGGTACTTTGCAAAAATTTATGTGTCTGCTGAAGCAGAGAAAAAAATGTCAATAAATTTTTACAAAAATAATTTTTTAAACCCTGTCATTCAGGATGGTTGAGATGAAGAAGATAGTTATTATCTGTATTTTCTGTATTGCATATGCTTACAGTCAAACAACAGACCAGATTTCTGAAAGTCTGGATGGAATCACGATACCATCTCAGATCATATCAGATTGGGAGACAGTTGATCGTACAGCAGCTCTTGGATATAAGACAGTAATAACTTCTATAGCCTCCAGTCTTCCCGAAACTAATGCCCGGATAATTAATTCTGAATTACAAAACATCTCTAACCGGGCACCAAGCGACCCGGCATGGAAAAACCTATACATCAAGGCATGTCATTTCCGCCGTATATCCCGTATGAAACCCTATACCGACAGACTCAAGAGGATCGTCTTTACGAGTCATTACACTATGGGAGGGCTTTTTCAAGGGTTTCAAGAGGGTATCGGAGGCAACAAATGTTCAAATTATAAAGCAGGTGCATCGCTCTGCCTTCTAACTATGGACAATTATTACTCTCAATTCAAAAAGATTCGTGAATCAGCATCAGGTGTCATTAAAGATCCTGATGTCTCTTACGACGGAAATAAAATCCTTTTCGCAGAAACAAAGGACAACAATGGATTTCACCTCTATGAACTGGATGCGACAAACCCTCAAACAATCCGTCAAATCACCTCAAATCCACCGAATTTACGTATTTCAGACTTTGATGGTTGTTATCTGCCAAATGGCAACATTCTTTTTCAATCATCCAGAAACTTCGGTCTTGTTGATTGCTTTACAAACATAAGCAGCAACCTCTTTATTTGCGACAAGGATGGAAAATATCTCAGAAGAATCGGCTATGATCAGGTTCAGACCTTCTATCCCACAATGATGGAAGATGGTAAAGTTCTATACACACGATGGGAATATAATGACAGGTCACAGGTTTATTCCATGGGACTTTTCACCATGAATCCTGATGGAACCAATCAGACTGAATTCTATGGAAACCAGTCCTGGTGGCCCACCAGCATAATTCAAGCCCGTAACATTCCAGGAAGCACTAAGGTGATGGCGATATTTTCAGGACACCATACAACCTATTCCGGAGAGATCGGAATAATTGATCCCAACATAGGCAGACAGGAAGGTCAGGGAATCTCTCTCATTGCACCGGTAAGGAAACCTACCATAGTTCGCAGAGATAATGGCGGTGTAAACTTTCTATTCCAGACACCATACCCTTTTGATGAGCAGTGCTTTCTTGTTGGATACCGCCCTAACACTTCTTCAAACTTTTCACTCTATTTCATGAATGTAAATGGAGAAAGAGAACTTTTAGCATGGGGTAACGGACAATCGCTAAATAGACCTGTTCCCCTTGCGGCCAGAAAAGTGCCCCATCAATTTGCCTCCATGGTTGATTATAAAAACAATACGGGTGCTTTTACAATGTCCAACATTTATGTCGGCACCGGACTTCCCGGAATACCAAAGGGTACAATTAAAAGACTCAGAGTAGTCGCTCTTGATTATAGAATCGATAATCCAATAGGCTATACATTCTGGCGGACAAATGAGTTTGATCTCTCAGCTCATACATACACACCTATCGCCAGATCAAGCGGCTCCTGGGATGTAAAAAGAATCCTTGGTGAAACGCCTGTGTATTCCGATGGCTCTGCGGCATTTATAGTCCCTGCGCGCACACCGGTATTTTTTCAGGCTCTGGATTCACTGGGAAGAGTTGTGCAGACAATGAGAAGCTGGTCTACACTCATGCCCGGAGAAACATTCAGTTGTGTAGGATGCCACGAAGACAAAAACAGTGCGCCACCAGTCGAAGGCGTACCAATAGCAATCATTCCAAAACCTCTTGAACCATTTCATGGAATTGAAAATCAGGGGTTCAGTTTCCCCAAACATGTTCAGCCCATCCTTAACGACAAATGTATAAGATGTCACAACGCCAGCCATTCTAAAGGCCTTGACTTGAGAGCAGATCCCATTTACGCAAGCAATCTCAGCAACGCATGGAGAACAGAGTTTAATGACCGTGACTATAATGCC
Organism: uncultured Fibrobacter sp.; assembly: GCA_964387115.1. GTDB lineage: Bacteria > Fibrobacterota > Chitinivibrionia > Chitinivibrionales > Chitinispirillaceae > JAAYIG01. The sequence goes on along the minus strand of CAYLVN010000227.1, from coordinate 1,766 downwards.
AGGAAATCCTGGAATCTCTCATATCTGGAACTTACAGAAATCAGAGGAAAATATGTCAGTTGGAATACAACTCAATCCTATCCAACCGGTTTAGCACCAAACTCCACCGGTTCAGTAAAAAGTCCACTTATTTCCAGACTGCACAGTGGTCACAGCAACCTGTCGCTCTCTAAAAAAGAACTGGACATTTTAAGTGCCTGGATAGACTTATGTATCCCCCATTCCGGCACCTACACAGAAGGAATGAACTCAACTGATGCAAATGCATATAATAATTCTGTTAAAAGAAAAACACAGTGGGAAGCCATTGAAAATATCAACATTCGGGAATTCATCGATGCCGGACAATACGGAGTCGTTTCTACCAGACATAACATTTCGAATCTCAACTCTTCAAAACAAGCCAGACCGATGTTACTGAACTTATCAAACCGGAACCTGTATGTGGTTTTCCCCGCCATGGGAAATTTTACACTGTTTGATCTTACTGGACGTAAGATACTGTCCATACCATGTCAGAGCACAGATGTCAGCAGGAATTTTCAAATAACACTGCCGGATAATTTACCATCAGGAACATATATCGGACATTTCAAGAGCAGCGGCAAGGACGCGAAAAATAACGTAAGTCAACCGGTTTTTATCCATTAAGCTGGTTTGTGTATTTGATCTGCCGGTGGTGCTGTTGGCCAGAGATATTTGACATTCAGGATTTCTTCTTCATAGTTAATAATTCTTATTCGTAATTATCTTTTTGGAAGAGGGCGTTTCCTCTATCTCTCCAGCCCGGCTGTAATAATCCGCTTGCCCTGAGCTCCCTGCCGAAGGATCTTGCCTGCCTCGCCATAAAGCGTAACTTCGTGAAGGAAGGCGCTATCACCGTGCTGTCCTCCATTTTGTGGAGGCAAGTATGGTTATCACATCCCCGATAGTCCTTGCAGCCGCACCGTAGAACTGTAGGTAGATTAAAACTGGTTATATCCTGGGAAAAGCAGACGTGTACTGTATGTGCAGGCTGTCACAAGTTACTGGCTTTCTGCCGCCGGCTTTATTTTGAGAGCAGAGGGGACCCGGGTTGGCCTAAACGATTGCCTTTAGCTTAACAAAAGTTTATTCCAACCTATTCCTGTGACAGCAGTCAGTTTTAGAAATAAAATGAAGCCCGCAGCATGTAGTACCAGTCTTCGCTGGTACGAGGCACCAGTTCGGTATATTTTACAAATGAAGGTGGTGCTGCAGTATACCAGTTGCGCGGCGTATGATCACACGCAATCTGCCCGGAAAGACGGAACCATGAAGAGAATTTTTTTGAAAGATAGATAGACCACTTGATATTATCATCGGTTTTGGCAAGACTGTCATGCCAGGCAGCATAATTCATTCCAGCCGAACTGCCGGTATATGGAACCGGTACAGCGTTTTTCCAGATAAATTCCTGCGAGTTCCAGTAGGGAGACTTGAAGAATTCAATTTCAAAGGAAAGAAGATCAAGCCGTGTATTAATATCCAGACACTTTTCCAAAGCCCACAGGCCTGCACCAAGGATAAGTCCGGAACCACCATAAAGTATGGTCTTCACTGAACGGTCATCCATTTTCGCACCGAAAAGTCTGGAATCAGCAGTTCTATCACCGAGTCCAAAAGCTATAAGCAAATCCACTGTTGAACGGGAAACACAGGCAACTTTACTAGGATTCTTTTTAACCTGTACTTCTTCCCCTAACATATCAACGATAACGATAAAATCATCATCAGATTGGACATTA
>CAYLVN010000226.1:0-5924 GCA_964387115.1 uncultured Fibrobacter sp. | reverse complement strand
ACCATCTTGTTACACTCATCAGTTTTTTAAACATGGATGTTATGAATGTACCGCGTCTCGTTATTCCTAACGCTTTTCAACAGGTTGACGATCAAGGTAAGCCGGTACTTAAAGCAAGCTATCCATACTTACAAAAACAGGCAGATTCTTTCCTGAGCTTTATTCTTAAAAGAATGTAACCGCTGGATGCTTCGACAGGCCGAGTACAGTCTTTGACGGAGGCTGGCGGGTAACTGCCAGCCGCGCTACCTGTGCCATATGTAAGCAGGAAAACAATATACCAGAAATGATACCTATCGGTGACCGAGTGCCACAGAGTAGTCCGGGCTCTCGAAGATAATGACTTGATCTGAACAGCCCGGCGTGTTAAAATCAGAAAAACTTTCATGGGCTGTCTTTAAGTTCCGCCTGTCTTAAAAACGCGCAGAGATATAAATGAGGATAAGTTCGCTTGAGAGGGCGTGTTTTCTTCTCTCATTCTGCTTTTTTCTGATTTTCCTTCCAATGGGGCATCTGCCCTCCGATACAGAATACAGCGTTGCAACCGCTTTGTCTATCTGCGAGGGGAGACTCTCAGTAGAACCATCCCCCGGCCTTGTTCATCTCAAAGAAGGTCGCCATGGACTTTACTACAGTAAGTACGGCATCGCTTATGCGCTCCTTTTGACTCCTGCTGCCGCAGCATCCAAAGTTCTGGCCCCGATCCTTCCCGTCGACCATAAACATCTTCTCTACGGGCTTGCAGCCTGCACAAACACGTTTCTTGCAGCCCTCATAATTATGCTCTTTGTGATGATTTTTAAAAGAATGGGATATTCAGGAAGAGTTATCCTCTTGAGCGTCGCGGCAATTTCCGTCGGATCGATTCTTCTCCCCTACTCAAAGATCAATCACGCAGAGATCCCCACTACAGCATTTCTTCTGATATTTTTTCTAAGGTTGTTTTCTGTCGGGAAACTGACATTTAAAGATGGAAACATCTTCGGAATCATTTCATCGGTACTCATTCTTATTAAGCCCGGCAATGCGATCTATTCTTGTATCATAATCGCATTCGGAGTATACCTGATTATCAGGGGTAAATTTACATTCGCTGGAGCATCAGCACTGTTTCTCTGGCCAGCAGCTGCGGTTCTCATACTTTGCGGACTGAACATCTACCGTTTCGGCAGTCTTTTCAACACCGGCTACGGTGGAGAACAGTACCTGTTCACAACACCCCTGTTTACAGGTTTGTGGGGACTGCTGTTTTCTCCCTCTAAAGCACTCTTTATTTTCTCTCCGCTGTCTGTATTGTGCATAGTGTCAATTTACCCCGTTTCAAAGCGGTTCAGATCCATTGCGGTTACAGCAGTATTGATGATTGGCGGGAACCTGCTGTTTTATTCAAAGTGGCATGACTGGCACGGCGGATGGTGCTGGGGACCGCGGCTGATAGTTCCCGCTGTCATTCTGCTTCATCTCTTTTTGCCGGAGTTCATTGTCAGGATGAAGCAGAGTAATGTAAAAAAATCTTTTTTTGTTCTTCTACTGGCAGCAGCCGCAACTGTGAATATCACCGGAGCGCTTGTGTGGTATCAGCAGATTCATTATTTCCACAGTGATTACAGGACCATTTCAGGCTCACACCTGGTGATCGCTGAGAAACTGCTGGTAAATAAGGTACAGGGTAAACCGGAGGTCTACCCGTGCAGCGATTTCAGCAACGGATGTCCAGGCAGTTCAATATGGTCAGATCTTATGAATGAAGGTAAAATTGATTTTAGCAGCTTCGAAACTTTTCAGGGATTTTCAACGATGTGGAGCGGTTTGAGCAGAAACTATCAACCAGGGTTTCTCTGGATCATGCACTGATTTTGTTTGTATTGGCAGGAGGAACAGTATTGTGGAAGAAACTACCGATAGAGCAATAGATATCAAACAGCCATATTGAAGCTGTCCGTCTCTGCAGATTGACAATTCTGCAAAGGAGAGAGTTCGGCGCCACTATGACCGTTTCACCGGCCTGCTGCTGCTTAAAATGTTTCTATTTGCATTGAGAAAAATCAAGATGAGATAAAACACTCGTTTCCGTATCAAACCGGCGATCATCTCAACTGGTAGACACAATATGCTTTCTGTGGAACCCCGGTTTTAATCGTATACGGAAGGCGCTCAGCACCGTAAAAGCCCCCGAAAAAACCCATGGTACGGATCGGCCATTTGTAAAGGTTGATCGTATCAAGTGGCACAGCAGTAAACTCGGCAATAAACTCACAGGGGTTATAATCTCCGGGAATAATGTTTTCCACAAGATAATCACCTTTACGGGGTCTCTGAGGATCAATTCGTATATTACGGTATTTTGCCGCTGATAGATAATAGTCAAAGGAGAGCCGCCCGAAATACCAGGTATCCTCCGGATAATACCCTTTATCTTTCAGTAAAGAGGGCAGTTTCCGGTCAGAATCACATTGCAGATAATCGGCAACTGCCAATGTAACTGAAAAAACAAGCGAAAACAGAAATGCCGCAGGTAAAAAAAACCGGCTGCCTTTTACAAACCGCAACTCTTCTCCAAGAACTATCAAACCCACAGGAATGAGAGGCAGCATATATCTCACCATTGCAGAAGGCAGTAGAAGCATTATTATAATGTAAAGTAGTGAATAAAGCCCGAGCAGCAAACTCTCATGCTTTTTCACACCAGTACCGGAAATGTTGATAAACACAGATTTCCAGAGCACCCATATACCGCAGGATGTAAAGAACGTGTAGGCAAATCCGAACCAGAGCGGCTTTTTAAGGACAGATACCAGTGCAATACTCCAGAGCACTGAAATGGCGGTGGTGACTGCAAGTGCACGAAAATTACGCCTTAGAAGCATCAGCCAGTACCAGAACACCGGAAACAGTAATGCCCCGCCGCTGAAGCTTGAAAATCTCTCTATGCGGTATCTTATGTCGCCTGGAATCAGTCCAAGCCATCCAATGGAAATGTAGTGAATTTTTCCAAAAATGATGATGTTGTGAACAACCCATGACATTGGGAGAAGGACTGCAGGAGCACACCAAAGGAAAAGAAACTTCCATTTACGCTGCAGCATGAGAAATGGTCCAAACAGAAGATAGAGCGGAAGGGCATTTACTTTTGTGAGCGCAGCCAGCCCGGCGATAATTCCAGAGGAAAAAATCAGCCTGCCACTGTTTTTTCTCAGCCCGAGAAAGAAAAGTACAATAGAAAAAAGCATCAGCGCCGCGATAGGCACATCCCACATCAAATTGTGGCTATTTACAAGTAAAGAGGGGGAAACAGCCCAGAGAAGCGTTCCGTAAAGCTGGAACCGGGATGAAAAATATAATCCAAGAAGAAGCCATACTGAATAGATTGCAAGAAGATAAAACGGGAAGAGCGCTGTATGCAGAACCCACTCTCTGTCACCGAAAATTCTGATTATTATGGCAAGGTATGCAGGAAGAAGTGGCGGATGACCACAGCGGTAAAAGACACTTGATTCCGGCATTTGGGTCTTGTCATGAAGGATCATGTGGCGGCCATACTCTCCCAGAGGCGGATTCAGCGGGTTTTCAATAATCTGCCTGGCCGTATGCACAAGCATATCAGAATCGATATGTAACGCCTTGTTAACAAACGGGAAATAGCAGATAACTGCAAGGCCCAGAATTAAAACAAGGTCCAGACGATACCTTCTTTTCTGCTTTTTATCCATAGGTTGAGTATATAAAGAAACATTTCCGATGTCGATATTAAAAAGAGAATCTCCGCTCTGGTTAAAAAATCTGTTTTAAAAGAGAGTTCGCAAATGAGTTCTATGCCTGACTATTTGTATCGGGGAATGGTTGAAGTATCATTCGCCCTGATCCTGGTGTATAAGTCAGGCTTTATATAATCCTGAATGCCGCAGTCAGGGGAGAACAGAAAACCGTAAGATGTTGAGATAACAAGGCTTGAAGACATCATACTGCGATTTTCAGGATTATGAAAAGACTTTACTCAGTCAGGTTTAAAAGGTATTATTTTGAGCTGAGACAATGTTTATCAGAACTTTTCAAGCAAACCGGCCCTGAATGAGTCGAATCAGCCTATTTTTTTTCTTTATAGCAGGTGTCTTTGTCACACTCCTTTCTGCTCAGACATCTTTTGATGTCATGTCTATTACAGGCACAGCCAAAGTACAGAGATCTGACAAGAAAACCTGGGAGAAGATCTCAGCAGGTACCAGAATATTTGATAATGATCTGGTAGAAACTTTTTTCCAGACAAAGCTGATTCTGACATTCGGGCAAAATAGCATGGTCATTCTGGGGTCAAATTCAAAGGCCCTGCTGAACATCTCTAAAAGATCGGCTCAGGACTCCCTTTCAATTGTCAATCTTACATTGTTCGGCGGCGGGATTTTTACAAAAGACATCGGTAAAACTCATGTAAGCATCTATACTGCAAACGCAGTTGGTGAAATGGACAGCGGATCAGTATCCACAGTTGCCGATGTTAAAAGTGGAGAAACCGGTTTCCAATCTCTTGGCGGTCACATTTATGTCAGAAATATCGCACAGCAAAAGGGCATCGATCTGCATGCCGGCATGACCACAATGATACTGCCCAACAAAGAACCTGCTGACCCTCTTTATATCACACACAGGCATTTTGCTGTTCTTAAACACTTTTTTGGAGACGAATACATTGAAAGCCAGATGAAGGAATCCGGAATTGAGCCGACAGATGAAAAAGGATCCGGAACCCGTTATCCGCTTTCACAGCACCTCGTATCAGATGCAAACAAAAATGCCGATCAGGGCATGTATAAGTCCCGGTTTAATCCGGATAGAATTTATGGAATCATTCTGGAGGACCGCAAAAAGGATACAAAGTTTTACACTCCGATCAGAAAACCATCCTATGCCGCAGATAACAGGATTACTCTGAATTTAGCGACAGATTTCGGGTTCTATGATGAAAAATCGAAACCATCTTACACCATATCACCCGGTATCAATTTCAAGCTTTTATCGGCTGCGCTCCGATTCACAATCGCAGAAGACTTTAATGACGAGATCAAATATGGATTTGATTCTCCATCAGGTCTGCTCGACAAAATTGATCACATAAAAATCGGTAGAGACTCCACATATCTTTATGCCGGCAGTTTGACAGACTATACTCTGGGATACGGACTTGTTGTCAACAATTTCACCAATGACGACCCGCGTGAGATATTCCATCCGCTTGGTGTCAAGGGACAGCTCCAGTTCCTTGACATGAGTCTCAGGGCATTCCTGTCAGATGTCCTCAACCCGCGAATCGGCGGTGTTTATTTCAGTATGGAACCCTCCCAGTACAACCTTGGACTTGGTTATTATTTTGATTTTGACCAGTACACCGGTTCCTCCGAACTTGTAAATCCCAGATATTTTGATCTCCCCGAAGCAAAGTCACCAGTCCCGGATCCGGACAAAGATATCTCCAATGCTCACATCTATGAAATCAACTTCGCCTCCGACCTTATTAACCATCATACCCTCAGAATCCGGCTGGCTTTTGAACTTGCACAAAAGCTTCTGGACGGTAATGACGGGCTGCTGGTAAGATTTCCTTCTGTCAACTTTGATTTTAACCATGTCGGGGCCGGCCTGAGCTTTATAACTGAATCTGGAAGACTGATTTCAAATCAGTTCGGTTCTCAATATCTTCTTAATCGATACAGGCTTGGAAGCAACCTGTCTGGTGATGGAGATACACTGGTAACACAGAATAATTATCTCTCAAAAGAAAGGCTGACATTCGGGATGCAGTTGTTCCTGAGAGCCAACCCGATCAAGGGACTGGATTTTGATTTCAATTTCAAGCAGGATGTTTTTGGAAGAGATCAGATCAGGTTGATCCAGACCGACTCGACAGGAGACAGCAGCATGGATGTTTCCGG
>CAYLVN010000225.1:0-5972 GCA_964387115.1 uncultured Fibrobacter sp. | reverse complement strand
TTCTTCTGTATCTTTTTTCGACAAGCAGCATAATTCGCCAAGATTGTTTCCCAGGCCCTGGTATAAACTCCATCCGGTCATCTTCTCTGCTGCCGGGTTCATGCGTACAACTGACCCGGCGTGATCAGTCACAATTACAGCGTCTCCAATACTGTTAAGAGTGATGCTGAGGTTTTCTTCATTTCTCTTCAGTGCTTCTTCTGCTTTGAGCTTTTCGGTAACATCATTAATCAATGCTATCTGAGTCTGTCTTCCGTTCTCAATCTCCAGAGAGTGAGAAATGATTTCAACCCGGAAGATTTCTCCGTTTTTTTTCCGGTGATGTGCTATGTCGGACTTGTGCTGGCCGCTTCGGATCTCTTCCAGGAACTGTTCCGTAAAAGGATAGCTATCGAGGGGGCTGAGATCCCTGACTGTCATGGAAAGGAATTCCTCTTCGGTATATCCGTAGGCATAGATTGCGGCATTATTCACGGAAAGAATTTCCAGCGACTGAAGATCAAATACAATCATAGGATGGGGGTTGACCTGAAAGAGCTGACGGTAGTTTTCTTCCGACTTGCGTAAATCAATCTGGTTCTTTCTGATTCTTTTTATTGCCATAAGTACAAGTGCGAAGAGAAGAGTGGCAATTACGGCTATAGCTGTTCCGGTTACAAAAAGCCAAAGTGATCCGTTTATAAGATTCCTGAAGTGGCTTTTCGGTGCGACCTGGACACCAATATTCCAGTCCACACCAAGTACTTTGATACTGGAATTGTAACTTTGGGAAGTGGTCGATGTAGAGAAATCAGAGTGATAAGTGGTTCCATTTATGCTGATACGGGTCTGGAAATCATTTCTGTTAACAGAAGACAACATCACCTGTATAAGTTCCTGTATATAAAAGGTCCCTGCAATCAATCCAGTGTTAATTTTTTCACCAGATTTTTCTGTTACCACAGGATACCATATAACCATCCCGAGCTGTCCATTATTAAACCGTAAAGGTGGAGAGCAGAGGGGACGTTTTTCAGCAGCAACTTTTCTGTGCAGTTCTTTTCGTTCCGGATAAATGGACAGGTCAAAGTTATTGAGGTCAGGTCTTTTTTGCAGGGGGGCGGATATTCGTACTGTACTGTTTGTGTCCAGTAAATTGATGGTATGGTAAACCGGTTTTTGATTTGCTATTCTTGTTGCATCTCTCAGGAAATTTGCCTCCTGATTCTCTTCCGGATAGTTGGGCCACAGTTGAGCCAGAATCTCGATATCACTTTTACGCTCATGAACCAGACTTATAATCTGATCTGTCAGATGCTGAATAGTATTTTGAGACTGGCTGAAAATCAATTTTTTGTTAAGAAATTCAGCATTACGGAATGTAAGCACATTCCATGACATAAGAAATATAAACAGTACGCAGGAACTCAACACCGGATTGAGATCTAATGCAAGATCGCGGATTCTGCGGATCATTTGCCTCTCCTGATGTGAGTGCAGAGATTAGATCAGTTCATACCTGACTTATGCACCCGGATCAGGGTGAGTTGCACTTATCCCTTGTGCGTGAAGGTCTTCACAAATCTTTCTGATACAAGATCTAAATGCACTCCGATTTTTCCCGGATCTATAAATCAGGCTATATATTCTGAGAGATCGTCAAGAAACTGGCTTGAGAACAGGAATTTTCTCAATGATGCCAGATCATCATGGAAAATCCGTTTGTTATCGTATACCCGGAACTGCTTCTCCAGCTCCCCGTATATTCTCCTGGTTGCTTTACCCATCGTGGGGGCATTACGGAACGAGAGTGCCTGAAGCTGGGCGAGAGTCTCCAATGTCAGTACATGCTTTGCATTGCTTACTGCCTTGAATGCCTTTCTCGCTGCTACGGTGCCCATGCTCACTACATCCTGGTTTGTCGCATTGCAGGAAATCGATAGTGTGCTTACGGGATTTGCCAGTTGACGGTTTTCCGCGGTCGTGGATGTTGCCAGGTACTGGGCGCCCATAAATCCCATGGCCAGTCCGGGTGTTTCAGGGATAAGATGCTCAGGCAGGCCTTCGTTGAGCTTGCCATCCAGAAGCTTATTGAGTCTTCTCTCTGAAAGTGTGCAGAGCTCTGAAACAGCCATGCAGAGAGAATCCATATTGAACCCGATGCTCTGGCCGTGAAAATTGCCGCCGTGGATAACTTTTTTCTTCTCCGGAATAATTATGGGATTGTCGTTTGAGGAGTTCGCTTCAGTCTGTATTGTCTTAATGGCGTAATCGATTGCTTCACTGACAGGAGCAAGAATTTGAGGCGTGCACCTGATTGAATAGACATCCTGCACATTTATGCTGGTCTGGTATACAACTCCCTCGGTCTGCTGTTTTCTGATCTTCTCATGCATCTCAGATCTCAGCATTATGTTTTTTGAACCTTCGTAAAGATCACGAATGATGGAGGCAATCTGTATTTGACCCGGATGCGGTTTGACTTTGTGAAGATCCTCATCGAATGCGTCATCTATGCCGCCGAAAATTTCGATTGAAAAAGCGGCGTTGATGCAGGCGAGACGGAGGAGCTTTTTTGCTCCAAACAGAGCAAAAGCCCCTATAGCAGTCATCGCGGCTGTTCCGTTCATCAGCGCGATACCTTCCTTGAAACTCAGGCGGAAAGGTTCAAGTCCACACTCCTGAAGCACCGATGCAGCATCGCGGAGTTCCTTTTTGTAAAAAACTTTACCTTCGCCAATGATCGCCAGTGCCACATGGGCAAGGTGTATCAGGTCGCCTGATGCCCCGACACTGCCGCACTCGGGAATATAGGGGGCAATACCGGCATTGATCATTTCTTTGATATGCTCCAGCAGCTCTACCCTGACTCCGGAGAACCCTTTTACAAGGCTGTTGAGGCGCACTGCCATTACAGCAAGGGCGATATATGGTTTCAGTGGATCTCCCAGCCCTGCAGCGTGGCTCTTGATAAGATTTACCTGAAGAGTTTCGATCTCATTATCATTTATAATTTTGTTGCACATGGGACCAAAAGAAGTGTTGACTCCGTAGATAATCCGCCTCGCCGCAACTTCCTGCTCGAGAAATTTTCTGGAAGCTCTGCAACGGTCAAGGGCTTCAGGGTCTAGGGCAACTTTCCTGTCACCTATTCCAATTGCCACAATTTCTTCTATTGTCAAATCTTGTCCGTTCAGGACAACTGCCGGAGTGTTTTTCATTTGCATTCCTTAAAGAGGAAAATTAGAAACTTCGGATTAGCAGCTTAAGAAAAGAGAAAATAAAACATGGGCCCTCTTTAATTCAATTGAATTTCAGCTTGACTTGGCTGTATTTTTATTGAGGGTACCTCTAAAAATTCATTTTCCGCTGCGGTCTGCTGCGAATTCTACTCCCGCTTCGTTGCACTCAATCGACGAAACACAGCGGAATCGCCTCCTTTGTGCGCCTGGCTGGAGCGTATTTCTCGCTTGAAAAATGAATATTCAGAGGTGTACCCTTGAGTGAAAGGATCAAGATGTGAATTCTAAAGTAGCGATAGTTAAATGTGGTTCTTATGATCAGGAAGAAGTCAATTCTGCAGTGAGACGCGGGATAGAGCTTCTTGGAGGATCGGAAAAATTCACTTCTCCCGGTGAACAAATCCTTTTAAAGCCTAATGTGCTGTGGGGAACGGACCCCCAACGTTGTGTAGTCACACATCCGGCCGTATTTCAAGCTGTGGCTCTCCAGTTCAAAGAAGCAGGTTCATCTTTACTGTATGGTGATTCCCCGGGCGGGGTTCAACCTGCAATGCATGCACTTAAAAAGGCAGGATTCCACGATGTGGCCATGGAACTTGGAATTGAGCCGGGGCAGTTTGATCATGGTAAAAGAGTCTCCTTTCCAGACGGGATTACAAGTAAGGTACTCTTTATTGCAGATGCGGTTCTTTCATGTAACGGGGTGATCAGTCTGCCTAAACTGAAAACTCACGGTTTGACCAGAATGACAGGTGCAGTAAAGAACCAGTACGGATGTGTTCCAGGCATTGTAAAAGGTGAGTATCACGCAAGATTCCCTGATATCGATCAGTTCTCGCAGCTTCTGGTGGACATAACACGTTTTGTCAAGCCAAGACTTTACGTTATGGATGCGGTTTATGCAATGGAGGGAAATGGTCCACAGAGCGGAGATCCTAAAAAGATAGGAGCCATTCTTCTTTCAACTGACCCTGTGGCGATAGATTCTGTCGCGTGCAGAATAATTGATCTGGACCCCTCTTATGTTCCTCCTGTGAGAATAGGTGCTCAATGCGGGCTGGGGTATTCAGCGCATGAACAGATAGAGATTGTCGGTGATCCTGTAGATCTTTTTATTGACAGATCGTTCAATGTCGTCAGAAAAGCTCCCCCTGCAATTCCCAGGTCAAGGCTGCTTCAGGCCCTCAGAAAACATTTTACACCTCGTCCTGTAATCAGAAGAAAGCTGTGCACAAGCTGCCATCGCTGTGTTCAGGTTTGTCCGGTAGATCCCAAAGCCATAGCTGTAAAAGAAAAGTCAAGGACTCCATGCTATGACTACTCGCTCTGTATACGGTGTTTCTGCTGCCATGAGATGTGTCCCTCCAGGGCGATTTATATTGACACACCAATTCTCAAAAGGCTGCTTCCCTTTGCATCCTATATTTCACTCTTCATTTCCAATTTGTACAGCAAAATGCAGAAGAAGGTGAGTGCATGACAGTGCCTTTATTTCCAGGTGATCCAAAGAAAAATGATGGACTGTTCATATATGGAGCCTTACAGCCAAAACCATTCGTATTTGTGTATGAACAGCCCAAAATTGAGGTTGTACACGGGCCTTCATGTAAACCTCAGGAAGAGATCTTCCTTGAGAACTGCGGGGAAGATGATGTTGATGTAATGGAGAGACGTGGGGGGGGGGGGACAGTGGTACTTACCCCGGGAATGGTGATTACAATAGTAGTAGGACAGAGAAAGAGTGAGACAGGGCTGGAGATCTTCAGAAAAGTTCAGGGAGCAATGATCGCAGTGCTGAACGATCACGGGATAAAACCGATAGAGCACAAAGGTACAAGCGATCTTGTTATAGATAACCGTAAGTTTCTGGGAAGTTCGCTTTACCTTGGATCCAATCCCAGGCTTTTTTATTATCAGGCAAGCCTCATGGTTGATTCTGACATCCGACACTTGAACCGTTATCTGAAACATCCGCTTAAAGAACCGGACTACCGGCAGGGCAGAGGGCATGGGGAGTTCTGTACAACTCTTAAAAATGCGGGTTTCAACTACTCTGCTCAGAATATATGTGAAATTTTCAGAACCGGACTTCCGGAATACCTGTGAACGGAAAGTATATTTGTACCTGACTTATGCACCCGGATAAAGGCGAATTATTCAACTTTTTCTGCTACAAGGTTCTAAATGCACTTCATCCCTTCCCGGATACATAAGTCAGGTTGTAAAGAATGCCTGATCCGGTCTTGAACCTGAAAACCAAAAAGGGATATTTTGTCTGCAAAAGTACTACTGATAAGCATTAACCGCTGCCGCAATCCTTATCCTGTTTTTCCGCTGGGGGTCTCCCACATTGCCGGTAAACTTAAAGAAAAAGGTTTTGCAACAGAGATTCTGGATATGAGTTTTCAGAGCCCGGAACTGGAATCTGTGATCAGCCGTTTTTCGCCGGATTTTATCGGGCTTTCACTGCGGAACATCGATGATGTCAGGATTGATAAAACGCAGTTTTTTGTTCCTGACCTGAGTGAAACAGTACGAAGGATCAAGCTTGTCAGCAAATCAGTCCTGATTCTGGGCGGAAGCGCCTTTTCGCTTTTTCCTGAGAAGCTGCTCCAGATGAGCGGTGCGGATTATGGAGTGGTAAGTGAGGGCGAAACTTCGTTCATCGAGCTTTTGAATCTGCTCTCAGACACGAAGAAAGATATCAGTGCAAAGCTTCAGGAAATTCCCGGCCTGGTCTACAGATCCGGC
>CAYLVN010000224.1:0-6007 GCA_964387115.1 uncultured Fibrobacter sp. | reverse complement strand
CTCAAATGATTGCTTGTAAACGCCAGTACCGCTGAGGTATGGATACCCGTGCCTGGTCCAGGAATCATTACTTACCGGTGCGCCGGAGTTGTCGATTGTCCAGCCGTTCTGCCCCTTGCTGACAGTGAAATTCCCCAGAATCAGCGGTGGATACAGAATTGTACTGGGGTCGGTAACAAAACCGGTAGTCCTGATTGAAATCCGGTTGAAACCCTTAACCAGACTGTTCTTGATATCATAAAGAATCGTATTTTTCCCGAATAACTGTTTTACAGATATTGGAATCTCGGGTATCGGATCTGTTGCAACTGTGTCATCGGGTTGGTTCTTTACTGCAGGAGCCGCAGTATGCCTGTTTACCCTTACACCATTCACACTTACTTCTATCTGGTTTTCGGCAACAGGAAGTCCATTAAGCCCCCCGAGCCCGTTCAGGAGAAAGTAACAGTTTTCCGGTATAATTTTAGCCTGAAAATTAGACTCATAGAAATGAGAAAACCCGCCGGATTCACGACTCAGCCCAATTCTCAAATTCCATGTTGACATTGGCAGTGTGTTGAGAGACTGTGCCTCAAAAGCCCACTGATCTTTAAAAACAATTCTATAGCTGCGCTGCGGCATCGTGAAGGGGTTTATCCCTTGACGCTGACGTTTTGATGAACCCTGCTGTGAAATGCGGGTAGATGAACTCACGATAAAAAAGGTGCTTATCGGTGCAATATTAATCGTAAAAACAGAATGCGAGTCCTCTTTTTCAATCTCGTCAATTTCAACGATATCGCCGATCTCACAATCTACAGCCGCAAAATGCTTATTCTCAGGAAGCTCAACTCTGGCAGTGTATTCTTTAGTATCAGAGGTGTTGTGAATCAAATACACATCATAGCCCTCTGATGCGCCCCAGGCACTGTAGATATCTGTTCCAGCTTTTCCATTAACCGATAATTTTACGATCGGCTTTACATTCAGTGTTCCTTCCAGTGCCGCAGTAGAAACCACCCTGGCTCTGCCCTTTTTTGAAGTGGTAATCTTCTCGATGCGGGAAGTGACAGACGCCGTCACACCATCTTCTGTTGTCCCCTTCGGAGCCTCATCTAAAAAGATCACATTCCCGTCTTTCTGAAGAAGTTTCTCAACAAAGGATAAGACTTCACGTGATATAAAGGGTGAATAAGGGATCAGAAGAAACTGGTAATTTCCTTTACGAATACGATCCGCAGTGCCGAATTCACCGTTTGTACGGACAGTGCAGCTATTCAGGAATTCTTCATTGATTATATCATAAGAGATGCCTGACCTCTCAAGACCTCCCAGTACTTTCTGAAGTACGAGGTTACCTTTAATGACAGTCTCATTATTTGAAGGCACATAGCCTGCGATCATCTGTGCAGACGGCGACAAAACAGCCACCTGACGATTCCAGTGGAGATCTTTCAGAATCTCCTGTGCCCTTGACATATATCCGCAAAGCGGCTTCATGTGCTCCCATCCGGGTGCATACCATGCCGGATTAAACGGAGTCTTAAGGTAGCTGCGTTGATCAACATTGAAATAACAGCCGTCTATCAAAACTTTAGATGCGCCGGCCAGCATTCCTTTATCAAATTCACTCTTCAAGGACTGCACGGTGCCGGCATTTCCGGCCCGGTTACGCCCGACAACCAGAACTGTCTCGCGACGATACTGATTGGCATTGGTATCAGCAACAGTACGCAGCAAATGGTAATTCTGATCTGTTCCATCAAGGTTCTGCAACCCGACAAAAGAATACGCCATCTCGGATGGAACGACCGGATCAATCAGCCCGTTTGCGTTACTCAACAGATTTCTCTCCGGACAGAGAACCCATTGGGATATGCGGTTTTTCTTTGCCCACGCCTCCAGAGGCGAAGCAAACCTTTCATACATGGACTGCAGAAGAAAGGAGTAGATCTGCTGGCGTGTTTTAAAGACCTGAGCACAGCTTTCATAGAATAGAGCCGGTAGTAATTTTATGAGCTCTTTTTTATACTTTCCACGGAATTTTACAACAAGATCATCATCCCACGGTATTGAATTGTCCGCAGGAAGCACTGCCGGCATTTCATTTACAAAGCCTTCAAATGTCGTGGGCACATATTTCACAAACAATGGTTTTAGGGCTTCAAGAACATTCTGAATGTATAACTGTGCTGTTTTGGGATTATATACATTAGGTATGTATCCCTTTGCCGGCTCTCTGGTATACTCCTTACGGAATACAAAAATTTTCCACTCCCCGTCCTGCACCTTCCAGACTATCGGAGCATTGGCGCCCTTTGATGTAAGTTCTTTGACATCGGCAAGATTCAGGAGGTTATTCTGCAGTTTAGCCAGAAGAACATAACAGTCCTGCGTATCAGTAATCTCAATCTCACTCTGTCCGGAAGGAATAATGGTATCGGTGAGTTTAAGGCGCTGAGCCCGAAGTTTTCTGGACTGATTCATCTCATGTGCTAAAGCGCGGCTCCAGGGAAGTGAGAAGTCTTCAGCAAGTCTAATTGCGACCTTTTTCTCACTGGCTATCTGAAGAACAGTTCCAAAGAGCTCAACAAATTCCTCGGAGTTAAAAGCCGGCTCCATATCGCGCCCAGGCCGGATCGCTATCCCGCCAAAACCCTGCGCAATCAACGAGTTCAACTGCTCAATCATAACATCTCTATTGATGTTAAGATTCCAGATCCAGACTGCCCAGGGCTGAGATTCCCGACCCGGCTTGGTGATAGCGTTCTTGAGATTCTTCAAACCACACTCCTATCATGAAAATTGAAATTATCTGATAGAGTAATCAAAATAGAACTCCTAAGGGATTCCGTTAACCGCTGAAATGAATTTCAGAGGGCAGTTAGAACAGAGGTCTAATGATCTGCACAGAATATATTTATTAATTTATATCAAACAATTACTTTAGTCAATTCCTTTTTATACCAGCCTTTTACATACGGATAGTTTAACCACTTTTAATTCAACAACTTACGCAAATTGAACGAATTTGATTCAAAACAATTTAATCGCTTAAATTTTTGCCCGTCTACCCCCTCTTATACCCGCAACACCAGTATCTTTTCCTTAAGCCCTCTAGTGCATTACCTTACTTAGCGTATCCAGAGCCAGTCCAATTGCCTGCCTGGCATCAAAAGCTTCTTTAAACAGGGACATATCAACTGCACCGATCCTCTTAAGATCCCATGAGCCTGGAAAGTAAATAACAGTCTTTCCGGTGGCCAGAGCTAACGCGATCTCACTGAGAGTACCATATTCACCGGGGAAAGCAATTAAAACATCGGCCGTGTTGACCACCAGAACATTCCTGGCTACACCCATTCCTGTCGGAACTGCGATATGGACAAACTGATTCGCATCACTTTTGACATTCCCGGGCAGAAAACCCAGAACTGTGCCCCCGTTCTCGAAAGCACCTTTGCTGACCGCTTCCATGGTACCTCCAAGTCCGCCGCAAACAAGAACGGCACCCCTGACAGCGATATGACCACCCAGTTCATATGCAAGCTGATAGTTCTCAGGTGTGGCAGCACCGCCACCTACAACCCCGATAACAGGTTTCTGCTGAAACAAGATCTCCCTCCCGGAATTATCTATTCACCAATGATTTTAATCAGAACCCTTTTGGGGCGTCTTCCATCAAATTCCCCGTAAAAAATCTGCTCCCATGGCCCGAAATCAAGCCTCGCTCCACTTACCGCCACCACAACTTCCCTTCCCATGACCTGACGCTTCAGGTGAGCATCGCCGTTATCCTCTGCTCCGTTATGCCTGTAGCGGGAAACCGGCTCATGGGGAGCAAGGTTCTCAAGCCACTCATCAAAATCTCTGATAAGGCCCTGCTCGTCATCATTGATAAACACACTGGCTGTGATATGCATCGCATTGACAAGACACAGCCCTTCAGAGATTCCACTCTCTTTAAGAGCAGCCTCAACCTCACCGGTGATATTGAAATAATCCCTGCGGTGAGGTGAGTTGAAGGTAAGAACCTTCCTGAAGGATTTCATGACTGCATGTTTCCTGTGCGCGATAACAGCTGTTCACGGAGCTTCTCAAAGCCGCCTTTGCCCAGAAGCGCAAACATGTTTTTCTTGTAGGCTTCTACTCCGGGCTGATCGAAAGGATTCACCCTCAGAAGGTAACCGGAGATCGCGATTGCTTTCTCGAAAAAGTAGAAGAGCTGACCCAGAGTTTTCTCAGAGCGGTCTTCAAGGGAAATTGTAGCCGACGGGACCCCGCCATCAACGTGTGCCAGTAAAGTACCTTTGTAGGCATTGAGGTTTATCTCCTCGAAACTCTTCGATGCCAGGTAGTTCAGTTCATCACTGTCATCATCAAACTTCGGAACCTCTACCGTGCGGTTTGTCTTCTTCAACAGAACAAAGGTCTCAAATACATTTCTTATGCCTTCCTGCATCCACTGGCCTAATGAGTGCAGATCAGTTGTGTAGTCCAGAGCCGCCGGAAAGATTCCAGTACCACATTTGCCTTCGCTCTCCCCTGCAAGCTGTTTCCACCACTCACTCACAAAGTGAAGCTGCGGCTGGAAAGCTGCCATGACTTCGGTGGTAAACCCTTTTCTGAACAGGATGTTCCTGACAGCGGCATAATGGGCCGAGAGGTTGTTTTCGTAGTTGTCGCCGCTGCAGAAATCCATCGCCTCCGATGCACCGGTGAGGAGGTTTCTGATGTCAATTCCGGAGACTGCGATAGGGAAAAGACCCACCGGAGTGAGAACAGAGAATCTGCCGCCTACATCGGAGGGGATCTCAAAAGTAGTGTACCCCTCTTCCCTGGCGAGTTTGCGCAGAGCACCTTTTTCAGGATCGGTAGTAGCGACAATGCGCGATGCGGCTTCTTTTTTCCCGTACCGTTTTTCCATGAACTGGCGGATGACCCTGAAGGCAACTCCGGGTTCGGTTGTTGTTCCGCTCTTGGATATCATATTAACCGCCACACTGCGGTCCTTGACCATATCGAGCAGGTCCGCGATGTAATCGGAGTTTATGGAGTGGCCGGCAAAAACGACTCTGGGCTTTCTCATATCCTCAAAAGATGAAGAGAGAAATTCAATCGCCGCGCGTGCGCCCAGGTATGATCCGCCGATTCCCACACAAATCAGGATGTCGGCCTTTTCTTTAATTTCAGATGCTTTGGATGCAATGGAATCTACGACTGACGGGGAAATGGTCCTGGGGAGATCGAGCCAGCCCAGGAAATCATTACCCGGACCGGAGCGTCCGGAGAGCATCTTTTCGGCTGATGCTATTGACTGATTATAGTTTTCCAGCTCATCTTTGTTAATGAAGCCGCTGAGCAGCTTGTCATTATAGCTTATTTTTGCTTTTGACATGAGAAATCCTTTGTGAATTTGACACACAGATAATTATCCCGATCCAACCCGAAGTCTCAGAGAAAATATATTCCTGAAGCTTCTCAAGGTACACTGATTTGAGTATTACATATAAGTGTGCTGGTAACAGACGAAATGCGCAACCAGGGAACGGAAAAATCATTTATTTTTATGGTGCTTCGGGCATTTCCGGGTGATTTTTTATTGAGATTAGACGTTAGTGGGGTAGTTAGCCCCGCGGAATTAAGTATACAAGGCATTATAAGGAGAGCTTTACTTTAATGAACTTTCAGGATAAAGAAACACCCGGAAATGTCCGAAGGACCTTTATTCTTTGATGATTCCCTGAGGTTTAGAGAAATTCACTATGACAGCGCCGTTGTATTCATGCGGAAGCCTCTTTACAATAAACTGGGCCTTAAGTAAATAGTAATAACACATCACCTCAGCAGGAATCGTGACACTGCACAAAGTTATGCCAGGAATCATCCAGGCCAGCGAACGGATCCAATCAGTATCGCCTGAACCCAATGCCGCCACAGGAAATGCAATGACAGTTATTCCAAGCCAGACCACACCCGGAAGGCCGATCAATGCAAATAAACCGGACCTTTTTTTGTATTTTATCTC
>CAYLVN010000223.1:0-6017 GCA_964387115.1 uncultured Fibrobacter sp. | reverse complement strand
GAAACTGCATCTGCTTGTTTTCAAGAATTACCTGATCAAATTTGTCGGAGGCCCTGTAAACTGTTTCCGAGACGCTGCCGGTCGAGAGATTCTTCATCTTCATTTTCACTGAAGAGGCGCCGCGGGCACCCTTATTGTAGATGGCCTTAAGGATGAAGAACAGATCGTTTCCCATCTTAACTGTGTTTCCAGCCCTGAGTTCTTGTGCTTCTTTCATAAAGAGGACTCCTGTATTTATTGGTTATAGGTTTACGATTTAAAAATGCGGAGGAATACTGCACTTACATCAGATACTGTGCGGACAAGCTCGTTCACTGAAGAATGAATTGTCGAATAAGATATTCCTGAAAGTATTGTCAGTTCTTGTAATCACGAAGAAAATCACCAAAATTTTTAACTAAATCACAATTGTTGTGTATAAAATAACTCATTTTCGATACAGCATGCTCAATTTTATTTAAGTTTCGGAAAAAATCTCTATAATGCTCTTCTGTTGTTTGTGAAGAACATTCAGTTTCTGCACTGTTAAATTCAATCATCATGTTCCTGTAACTTTCGAAAATTTTCCTCTCTTCAAAGTATGGATAGAGGACATTCATAAGTGCTTCTGTCTTAACCAGCTGATATCTATCCTGCTGCAGATAGGCATTCCAGATAAACGGTTTGCCTGAAAGAACCGCCCTGGATAGAGAGTCTTCCCCGCGTACAATGTTAAAATCGGCACAGCAAAGAAGACTGTCATAATCGTGCTGTCTGGTGAACGGCATGATTACGAATTGAACTCTTCCGTATTCGCAGAAATCGTTTTCTGGAACTGAAACTCCGAGCCTCTGCAGTGAGGAGAGAAAACCAGCACGGCTTTTCTCTCCGAAGATCAGTAAAACAGTCTGCTGCCCGATCTCCTGAAGTTCCTTTATAAAGGTGTCAAAGCCCCGCTCATAGGTAAATACTGTTCCGACCAGTTTGTTCCCGATATCTACCGGACCTGATTTGCCTAAAGATATCTGTTGATTCAGGAATGCTGCTCTGTTTTTAATAAGCTCAGATCTCTGCCGTTGAAGTCTTGAGTTAAGAATCAGCCCTCCCGTTGCGGTGGTAAATCCCGGCATGAAGAAAAACTTGCGTGCGTGTCCCTCAGGCAGAAGAGATTCCTTCAGATGATACCCCTCAACCCAGTCTTCGGCAGAAAGATATTCAAGATTGATTATCAGACTGCTTCGGTGCATCGCCATTTTCATCAGAGGTTCGGGAATGTGGCACGCAAAAGCCTCAATCATGATCTCTGCTGTTCCCAGAGCCTCTGCGGTATCCAAACCGATATCCCGCATGCAGATATATCGTATGGATTCAAAATCCTGAACCTCAGCGGTGAGATTTATGCCGGGTTCGATCTGATGCAGAGCCCGAAGATCATCGATGAAGACTCGTACCCTGAAGTGGGGATATGCGGCCTTGAACTCTCTGGCGAACCTGTAAACAACCCCGGCATCACCGAAATTATCAATTACTTTGCAGAAAATATCGATACTGCTGAATCTCATAACCTGATATTTCGATTAAGATTGGCGGACTGATCGATAAAAATCATTTATTCAGGATAATAAAAAACATTATCTGTTGAAAATAATTGTCTGCCGGAATATTACGCTGGTTACTTACAGATCTCTTGCGGGTTTGTTGAGCTTTACGGAATCGGAATAATTACCCACGAAACACACTAAAGAAGAAAACAGAAGGAACGAAATCTGGAAAAACCGCATACAGGAAAAGCCGGAGTGGGAGAAGATTGTTTCCGGCCTTCGCCGGAATGACGTTTATAAGGTTGTTACGTCATATTCATAAAAAACAACCTTTTCAGCAACACCGCTGTGGATGTCATGCCGTTGAAAAAATGGCATCCATCTGAAAATTGGTGAGAACGGAGAAGATTGTTTCCGGCCTTCGCCGGAATGACGTTTATAAGGTTGTTACGTCATATTCATAAACAACCTTTTCAGCAACACCGCTACGGTGACGTCATGCCGTTGAAAAACGGCATCCATCTGTAAATTGGTGAGAATGGAAAAGAGTTTCCAGCTCTCGCCGGAATGACGTTGAAAAGGTCTGTGGTTGCCTTACTCTTTTTCGTGTGTTTACTGTATTTCGTGGTTATCAGTCTTCAGGGGTAGCCGAGACTGAATCATTATCCCGCATTGGCTTCGGCGAGAGCTTTTTTTAGCTTCTCCTGTTCAATTTGCAGCGTTCTGAGATGAATTCTGATCAGTTCGGCTGCGATAAAGGACGAGTGTACAGTCCAGTTCGAGCCGTGAACTGTGAGTACGCCGACAGCTATTCTCTGACTTTGATCATCAGGATTTCTGCCAAAACCCATGAACCAGTCAACTCTCCCGATCCCGTCTTTATCGACTGAGCCGGTCTTACCCCCGTACTCGATATTTGTGAATCTTTCAGACTGCCGGATATAACGAAAGGACTTGCGGGCTGTTCCGTATCTGGAAACCCCTTTCATCATTTTCCTGAGTTCACTGGACGTGTTTTCTTTTATGGGCACACGCCAGGTTTCTTTTCTGGCCCTGTAGATACAGGAGTCACTCATCGTGATACTGTCAATGAGAGTGGGCTTTTGCATCTTTCCGTTTTCGCAAATTGCTCCGGCTATCATGGCTGCATGTACAGGTGAGAGAGTTGTCTGCTGGTTGAAACCTGATGCCAGTTCCGCGATATCGAAAGCGGAATCCGGCGAGTTCATCTGAGAGATTTCAGTCTGGAGATCAAACGGAATCGGACTATTGAACCCGAACCTGTTGCCATAATTGACAAGTGTTCCCTTCTGGAGCGAATACATGCCGATTCTGGCAAAGATCGGGTTTATAGATTGCGCAAAAGCCTGCTCGAAAGGCACCTCTATAAAGTTTTTCAACTCCCTTTCAAGCTGAAACCTGTAAAGTGTGTGGTTTCTCCCTGCATGCTGTATCATGCTCTCAGAGGAGAGATTCCCGGTTTCAATTGCGGCAGCGGCTGTAATGGTTTTAAACAGGGATGCGGCCGGAAAGAGGCTTCTGCAGTAGAGAGATCCCAGGTCCGGAACACTATCGTTTTTGTATGTAACAAGCGCCAGCACACGTCCGGTGACAGGGTCTATTGCGGCAACCGCTCCATAGAGCGGGTGATATTGCTTCATTAGCGAAATCCCGAGTTCCTGAAGCTCAGTGTTAATAGAGTAGTGAACCAGAAGGTTTTTGTCGCGGAATTTGACGCTGTCTTTACTGTGTGCAAGGTCAGGAGGGTTTTCTTTAACAAGTTCGGCAAGATCCCCGGTCGTAAAGGGCAGAACCAGTTTGGAGCCCTGTTTCTGATGGTTGGCTGATGGCTTTCTGGCGGTTGTCTTTTTTCGGGCCGGTTTTTCCTTTTTTACCGCTTTTTTCTTCTCTTTTTTTGCAGTTTTGACTGGAGCTGCGTCTGACAGGACTGTTTTTTTGGGCTCTGGGGTTGTTGTTTTGTTTTTAAAGATTTTAAAACCGGTCCAAATACCTGCGATCAGCAGAGCGATGATGAGAAAAAAACGGATTCTACCTTTTTTTGGGATTTTGTATTTGAGGAAATTTGAACGCACCCGGCGCATCATGGGTGAATCTGAACGCATCTATACTCCACTGACAGTTAAATCGGAATCACTTCTATTAGGAGAAAAGCGGGAACGACCTTTGTGGGCCGTTCCCGGAATTTGCAAGTTAAAAAGTAATAGCAGTCTGAACACTTATGAAGTTATCTGAAACCAGTTTACCCTCATCATTTTTCTTGTATCCGTAACGGGAATCCCAGATCAGGGAAGCACCCTTACTGATCTCCAGACCGGCACGGTAACCCCAGTACATAAATTCAGATTTCTCGAAGAATGCATCATTTACTGTTCCGATATTTGTTTTAAAGATATAAGCTTCAGCTTTGTTAATTTTCGGGATTTTAGAGAGAATTATGTCTCCCAGGGAAGCAGTTGCTTCAAATCGCTGATCCTCATCCTCTTTTCCTAAAAGGTACTGGTAAGCCCCGTCTATTATGAGTGCATCTGCGATATTGAATCCTAGTCGTCCATAGATTCCATTGAGATCATCATCGGGTATTCTGCTTTCTTTGGTGCTGACTTCCAGTTTCTTGGTGTTCTTGGGGTCAGATGCGTATTTCCTGAGCACTCTTTCGTCAAGATAGTAGGTGCCGAAATAACCGGGGGTAAATTTACCCTGAACATGGCGGTATTCTAAATTTGCCCAGAGCTTCCAGACTTTAAGAGCGACACCCGGCGCCCCGATTCCCCATCCGTGCTTCCCGTCACCTCTGATACCGGCCTGTCCGTAGAGATCGAGATTAAGCAGTGAGGTTCTGATCAGAGGGACACCGATATCACCGCCGATAAGGCTGAATGGATCCTCGTCTTCAGTCGCTTTCTTTTCCTTCTCGTAAACATCGTTGTCTTGAATCGGATCATCGCCGCTCCAGGATGCTATGCTGTCGATGGCTTCAGAAGAATCAACATTCATATCAACAAGATAATTGAGCTGGCGTACAGATGCCGGCAGATTGACTTCCCAGTCTCTTGCAGGGGCAAGCTGATTTATATCCATGGCATAAGTACCACCGATTGAGATTCCATTGACTATCGGAATTTTGGATGACTTCATCGGTGTAAAGGCCAGTCTGGCGGCGAACACTCCGCCGTCATTGCCAAAATCTTTGAAATCGGCCAGCATTGTCTGCAAGGTCAATCCGATCGGGCCGATGTCGTTGAGGTAAAACTGCAGGCCAAGGAGTTTCTGGTCGGGATAGTGAAGCATGTTTGTAAAGCGGTCAACCAGGAAACCATAACCCAGAGTGACATCTGATAAACCTCCGAACTTTATGAAGAGCGGATCCTGCTCATAGCCGAAACGTATGTAGCGGATTTTTCTGGTGAGTGCTTCAACCCAGTCGTCTTTAAAGTTCCATCCCTTATCTGAAAACTGTCCTTCATTGTCGATAAAGAGTTCCAGGTCAAAAAAGACTCCGAATTTCCAGATCGGAACATCGACACCCAGAGCAATACGCGTCCATTGCTCATTGTTAACCGTTACCGTTCCTGCCCCGATTTCCCACTGAGGTTTTCCTGAAGCGGAACCGGAGGGCTGGGGCATGGGTTTATCTGACACAGGTTCTTTTATTTTTTTATCTGCTGAAACATCAGGAACATCCGACAGAGACTGGTCAGATGTACCATCTGTATTTTGATCTTCTGACACAGTCGATGCGGGTGAATCCTCTGAAAAATTTTGGTCATCTGCACTGGCATTTTCATTCTGAGCCATGGCAGTACTGAAGCAGAAAAGTAAACCGGTAATAAAAATGAGCAGTTTACTATGCATGGAAGAACCCCCTTTTATTGGTTTTCAAATACCTGCATAAAATAATAACCTCCGCTCCCAGCGGGAAGTGGACGGACTACTTTTTTAATTTTAACACGACAATTTTCCATAAAATACAGAAATGTATTAAATGGTACCTTCTATTTTCTGAAACGGATGTTGCATACTCCAATTAAACAAATCACTCTAAAATTTTTGAAATCTGGTACTCCAAGAGAATCAAAACATGGCAGTAGAGAAGAAGGACGGCGGGGATCTTCTGCCCCGCCCCGAAGATACCTTTGCAGCGGGTAGGGGACGGACTACTTTTTTAATTTTAAACACGGCAATTTCCTACAAAGCACAGAAATCTTGCCAGGGGTGCTTATAAATCCGTTGGAAATTCGGCATTTTTATAAATTTTAGAAAAAAGCATTTGTTTTATTTACTTTTCCTTGTTTTTGTGGAAAATTGCTGTGTAGAAATTATAAAAATGGTCCGTCCCCTTTTCCCGCAGGCACAGAACTTGCACCTGATCAAAATGTAGAAACCAACCTCAATTTCCTGTCTTCAGCAAGGAAGGCATCCTGATGTATAAAAGACTAAAGGAATACCTCGATCAGAACAAAATCAAATACCAGGTTA
>CAYLVN010000222.1:0-6030 GCA_964387115.1 uncultured Fibrobacter sp. | reverse complement strand
GATATGAAAAGGTTGTCAGTTTATTCTTTTTCCGTATTATTTGTCATAGTATCATCTGTCACACAGATCGCGGGAGATCAATTCCAAACCGGAATCATCGAGGAAGAACTTCCTTCCGAAAAAGAATCAGGAAGCATGTCAAGAGACACTGGTGAGTCTTCAGATGAACAATCGTCTACAGCTTCACCTGCCACTTTAGAGATGACACCTCCTGATAATCCGGTGTCAGATTTCTCTGAAGAGAACAGCAAACCGGACAAAAATGCTCTTCTTCAGGAAGGCAAATCCAAAAAAGCTGTCGGCGCAGCACTTCTGAGTGTCGGAGCTGTGTTTACAGGTGGGGCACTTATTTATACCGGCATATTTATAGCCGATCCGCAAACATTCGGTATTCTTGCCGGAAGCACAAATGACGGGTTTTACAGACAAGATTTTTACATAAACCCCGGTCTGTTTGCATTGCCGATCGGCGCCCCCTGCCTGGCAACCGGAATAATCAATCTGGTAAGAGGCAAAAATATGATCAGCGAGGCCAATGACCCTGATGAGGAATCCCGGCGTTTCCTGGAAATGATACCCTACCTGGCTTATCAGCCAAAGACAGGAGCATTCAGGACAGGACTTGTTGCCAATTTCTGATGCTGTCGGCAGAATACGATAGTCACTGAGGGGAAAAAATCCGATCGTTAACAGACGGAAGGTATTGCAGAAAGCGAACTGCGAAAAAAAATCGGCCCGGAATCTCCGGGCCTGTGCAATTTACTTTACGATATCCTTGAAAGCTTTACCTGCTTTGAATCTGACGTTCTTTGAAGCCTTAATTTTGATAGGCTCGCCGGTTTTAGGATTACGGCCGGTACGTGCTTTACGTGCAGAGACTCCGAAAGATCCAAACCCGATGATATTTACGCCTTTTTTCACGTTCTTCTTGATATTTTCCAGAACGGAATTGACAGCTTTCTGTGCAGCGTCTTTTGACCCGCCCAGATCCTTGGCAACTGCAGCAACCAGATCACCTTTGTTCATGAGAACCCCTTTGTTTTAGGTTTAGATGCGTATAATAGATCACGAGGACCCTTGAGGTTATCTAATGTTAATCAGTCCCCGCTCCTGCGCTGGTAAAGCTTATCTGACAAAAAAGACTTTATGTGAAAAGGAACAGGTTTACTGAGATAATCAAAACTTGCAATATGTAAACAGGGGTAGACAGAGAAGACAACATCGTGAGGTGTGTTTCTGGCGCCGGTAAATTTCACTTTGCCAATGGCCATATTCAGTTTCCGGGAACCCTCATTTTCAAGGTTAACAACAGTAATATAACATGAATTCACAAATAAAACAATTCTTTTTAATAAAGAAATGAGGAAAAAGCCAGCATTTTCAAGCCTTAGAGCCTGATGCGGCCAGTTTATAAAGCAAGGCTATTTCTGAGGGCCACAAGGCCTCATCGATGGTTTCCAGTATAAGAGGAATCTCCTCAAAATGCCTGTCATTCATTAAAAATCTAAATGCCTCGATTCCAAGCTCCCCCTTGCCTATTGAGTTGTGCCTGTCGACCCTGGATCCAAAAGATGCCTTGGAATCGTTCAGGTGCGCTCCCCGAAGAAATTTGAAACCTATGATTTCTCCCAGCTTATCCATTGTTTTTTTATATGCTTCTGAAGTCCTCAGATCATATCCGGCAGAAAAGCAGTGGCACGTATCAAGGCAGAAACCGACCCGGGACTTATCATCCACCATGCTGATGATCTCTGCTATGTGCTCAAAAACAAATCCCACATTAGACCCCTGGCCTGATGTGTTTTCTAAAACGACTGTGACACCATCGGTTTTATCAAGAGCATAATTTATGGAATCGGCAATATTTTTCAGACACTCATCTACTGAACACAGATTCAGATGGCTTCCCGGATGTATGTTAAGCAGCTGCAGTCCCAGAAGAGAGCACCTGCTCAGCTCATCAACAAGAGCATTACAGGACTGTTCCCTGGCAGTGCTGTCGGGATGTCCGATATTTATTAGGTAGCTACCGTGGACCAGAACATTATCGGGGTGATATCCTGAATCTGAGAGGTTTTTCCGGAATGCATCTATTGTGGAACTCTCCAGAGGTTTCGCTACCCACCTGCGCTGATTCTTTGTAAATAAGCCCAGAGCTTTTGCCCCGATAGCCGCCGCATTCAGGGGTGCATTCTGAACCCCGCCAGCAGTGTGTACATGCGGTCCAACTCTTTTCATGACACCTCCGTTTTTCAGAGATTCCTCAATATCGATATCCAATAGCCATGCCGGAAAGATTGCTTTGAGAGCCGATCAGATACCTGTCTTCATCCCTGTTAAGAAACCACGGGTTCTCGTTGAGATAGGGTTCATTAAGCCTGAGATAGATAGAATCGGCAAACATGGCACCAGATATATTCCCATAAAAGTTTGTATTTGGAGTTGTAAAGAACCCCTGTCCCGGTTCTGAGGGATCTCTTCGCAGACCATAATACCCATTGAACGTAATTAATGATCTGGCAATTGTTGAGGGCAGATTTGCCACTTCAAGCCTCATCCCGTCAAGACCATTATCAGAAATTGTCGCATTGGAGATCATCAATCCGGCGGAAATGGAGTTGATTCCATAGGCACGGTTATGAGAAACCAACACATTTTCAGCTACCAGATCGTATTTGACAGTGTTCATACCCTGTACCCTTATGCCGGAACCACTGTTATGAAAAATCTGACAGTTGCGAAGCTCCAGACTGCTCTGTATGGCCTCGACTCCATGCAGATTATTGTTTCGGAAAACACAGTTTTCAAAAAGTATCCTGCTGCAGTTTAATTCCAGCTTTACACCACTGTGTAAACCACCGGCAAAGACCAGGTTGTAAAAGCGGATATTGTGACTCTCTGTTAAAAAGAACCCGGCAGGGCTTACAACCGTGTTCATAAACGGAGATCCTATAACCACTATAGGAGGACCAAGGCTGTCACCTATAT
Source organism: uncultured Fibrobacter sp. (assembly GCA_964387115.1). Classification (GTDB taxonomy): domain Bacteria; phylum Fibrobacterota; class Chitinivibrionia; order Chitinivibrionales; family Chitinispirillaceae; genus JAAYIG01. Next base: position 3,042 of record CAYLVN010000222.1, on the reverse strand, counting down.
GATGAAAGGCAAACTGAGAAGAAAACTTTACGCTGTCTAAATAGAGCGTATCTCCAGGCACAAGCGAAGGAATGATCTGTTTAAGAGAATCTGTATTGGACTGCAGCTCTTTGCCGCAGTAAACCGCCATCATTTTCCTTGATTCATTGTAAGCACGAATGGAGTTGTTGTCGATCTCGACCTGTCTGTTAAAGATGTCAATGTAGAGCAGATTTGTGTCCCTGATCTGATTACTGTAGAGTTGCCAGGCGGCTTCAACTGAATTCCATCTTTCAAAGGATGGCTTTACAATGTTAAAGATGGAATCGATGGCTGCCGGCTTGTAAACCCCCTGTGGAGAGCACTCCTGGTTTCCGGCTGAAATCAGAGCCGCCACTTTCAGAGATTCAATGCTTAGAAGGTTCCTGAGATCTTCAAAGGATTGCGCCTTCAGCTCAGTCAGAAACAGAAGAGTATCAAGCAGAGTCTGAGAGTCTATGCTGCATTCTGCGGTCAGGCGATTAATGGATTAATTTTTTGAATAGAGTCATTGAGTTTCCTGATACTGTCCAGGACGCCTGTCATGCGGCTCGAAATTGTATCGCTGGAAACGATTTTTCCGATAGAGGAATCTATAGCTATGGATTGTCTTTTAAGAATTTCCTGTCTGAGAATCTCCGGACAGTTGTTCACCGGATCCCACGGGTTGTCACGGCCGATACAACATAAAAGCAGAAAAACCAACGGAAATATGAGTTTACTAAAACGTTTTAATAGATGCAGTGTAACTCCTCCATTTCCCGATAAATCAAAAATAGTTTGATCAATAGGAGTTATGCAATCCGCATCTTGCCTCTGTGGACCTTAGAGATTGAAAATTAATGTAATTGTAAGTATATTAATTTCCAGGCATTTCTCAGTAATCAGAAATCATATAATGCATACATTAAACACTAAAAACATCCTCTGCCTGATCTCTGTGGCGCTTGTTTCCTCTTTTTTTTCAGAATCCATCGCAGAGGGCTGTGATCCGGGAAAAAAGCAGCTCTTCTTCCACTGCAATTCGATTGTAAATTCAATTATAAACCCCACGTTTTCAGAAGATTTTGTAAAACAGCTCAAATCACCACTTCTGGAGATCGGTTACTGTTTAACAACGCTGGATTCAGCAACACCCACAGACAGCTCAAATCTCAGTGATCTGCTGATGGATCTCTCGTTGAACTATTCTGAAGAAGACTCAACAGCTGTTGTTCTTATCGGGCTTCAGAGAATCAGTGAATGGAGAGAAAACCCGGGGCCTTCAAACCCGCTTCTATCTCTGGTTTATGAGCCTGGTGAAATCTCTACCTTTATATCTGTACTTGTCAGGAAAACAGTCGAAAATCTCCGCACCGGTTACGTATGTCATCTGAGGATCCAGTCTGTGCCTGTGGGGGTGAGAATTAAAGCTGAAACGGGACTGGAGGGATCAACGCCGCTGGAGTGGATACTACCTGTGGGTGATATGATGATTACAGGTGAACTGGACGGCTTTGAAACTGTGCAGCGCAAGCTGGACCTGAGTGATCCAGGGATCCACACCTACCTTCTCGAAATGCGAAAACGGCTTTTTTATCATTCAAAATTTATCTACCCAACCGCAGTATTTGGCCTCTCTGCCATAGCCTGCTTTGCAGCCGAAAGATACTATTACTCCAGATACATGGAGCTTGGGCGCGAAGACTATTTCAATAATCCAGACCGGTTCGCAGCGACCTATAACAGGGCAAAAGTGTTTGAAGGTGCCGCTTTTACATCTCTTATTCTTTCATGTACCTCTTTTGCCCTGACATTCTGGTTTTAGAACAGAAATTTCATTCCGAAGGTGAATTTTAACACTGCCGGGCCCTCGCCAATTTTTCCTTTCATTTCGGCGAAACCCTTTACTGAGGGTGTAAACGGGAAATCGATACCACCCATGAAGTTTACTCCTACTCCGATATCTGAATCTGAATCATCCCAGTCCCGATTGTCTTCAAAATCAAAGCTCTGATGATTGTAGATCATCCCAAACCCGGTTCCCACAAAAGGTCTTACTGTTATGCGTTTGGGCAGAGGGAAGTAGTACTTTACATCGCCATTGACCGCCATTTCAAAGAAGGTTTCATCGAAGCCCCTGTGCTCATCACCGGAGATCCAGAACTCAATATTTGGGAAAAAATGCAGTTCTCCTTTTCCTGCCAGATCAAACCCGAAATTCATCAACCCACCCCATCCAAAAGTAGGATGCAGACCACCATCGGGAATCACCAGACCCACATCAAAACCTGCTCCGCTCTCCACATGCCTCATCTGTGCATCAGACGATCCTGCTAAAATAACCAACACCACTGCCAAAACCGAAAATATCCGGGTCATATCACCTCCCATGTTGATTAGTATATGTCATGCAATATACATCAGGCTGGTTGAAAATATAGAGTGGCAGGTTAAGAACACTTAGTTCATATATGAGACAATTTGTTCTTCTTTTATCAATATTGCTGCTTCTTTTTGTATTCTGTTTTATCCGTCCGATATTTCTAATTTGGGCGCAGTTATCACAGTGTAATTGTGGTTTTTTTATGTTCCTGTTTCTCTTGGGGTACATCTTCTTTAGCTCGAGCGCTGTAGAGGACTCCGGTTTTTTCCCCAGAGATGAATTAGGGAATTAGTCAGTACACTGTTTCACCTCTGAGATGAATTCCCCAGAGATGATTTAGTGACTCAAAATCCAAAGTTCTTATTTCATCTTGGGGGTTAGATATCAACTCGTGTTATCCACATTTGTATAGTCGGTTATGGTTTTCACATCTTCAGACACCTTTGCAGCCGTAGTAGCGAACTGGTGGTAGATTAAAATTATTGTAACCTGGGAGGACCAGGCATGTACCATCCTGGTTTGGGTTCAGGGTTAACACATTAAATCACAAAGTCACCTCAGAGATGAAAAAGTGACAACGCAAAATTCCCAAATTCATCTCTGAGGTGACATAATGCCTCAACCCCAGGCTCCCAAATTCACCTCTGGGGTGAAATACA
>CAYLVN010000221.1:3105-6030 GCA_964387115.1 uncultured Fibrobacter sp. | reverse complement strand
TCCAATTATAAATGAACTCTCTTTGAAGGCGTGCTCTGAAGCTCCCCAGAGATGAATTAGTGACTAATAATCCCAAGTTTTTATTTCATCTCTGAGGTGAGCTTGGAGTAGTACCCAATAGCACCAAATCACCTCCGAGTGATCCCACCCGCTCAGCAAAAGTTGACAACATTACATTTCTTTTATCATCCCTCTAAATAAATTATTTAAAATCATCCAACCCAATGATATACTTTATGAAGGGTTTAATCGAATTGTAAAAATTGGTAATACTAACGGGAAAATAGTTATATTCTCCAGAACTGAAATGGGAGGATTTAGATGACTGAGAAATTCACACGCAAGCCAATCAGTAACTTTTTTATCAAGAAATCTCTTCAAATCAGGCTCATCGCCAAAATCGTCGTCGCAGCACTGGCCTCAACACTACTGACTGCAGCATGTCTCATTATCGTATACTACCTCAAATACCAGACTGTAGTAGTCTATCAACTTGACAAACTTACACAGGAGCTTAGCAGAGAGCATATCATTTTCCTTATTCTCCCTACCCTTCTGCTGAGTTCAATAGTAAGTCTTGTTCTGTCGTTCGGAGTTGGATTGTATTCATCAAGAAAATATGCTGTTCCTATTTACAAGCTGGAACAATGGGCATCACTGCTTCAAAAGGGAAAAATGAGCGCAATGCTGCGGTTCAGGGAGAAGGAAGAAATGAAAGAACTGTCAGATAAATGCAACCTTCTGGCATCAGAACTCCGTTTCAGATTTATAGATATTCAAAAAGGGGTCGAGCTGCTCAAGCAGTCCGACCCATCCTCGCCGATAGCAGCCAATATGGAGAAAGCATTGTCGGGACTGGAACTGGGTAATGATGCAATCGAAGTGAACACTACTTTTTATGCGGTAGAAAAAACTTAAAGATCAAAGGTTATCGTAGATCTTCTGCACATAGGCGGCAATCGCCAGTGATGATGTTAAACCGGGAGACTCTATTCCGATAAGATTGATGAATCCCGGAAGCCCCTTGGAGCTCTCTTCGCAAATAATAAAATCCCTGAAGGAATTCTTCTCCTGAACCAATTTGGGTCTGATTCCCGACATTGCTGGAGACAGATCAAGATCCTCGATAAAAGGAAACAGCTCCCTGCCCCTGGCAAGAAACTCAGCCGCATTTGATGAATCTACAGAGTAGTCAATGGAATCTACATAGAATGCACTGGGTCCGAGCCTGAAACTGTCATCCAGCCCCAGAACCCCATGGACACCAAGGCTTATAGGTGTTGGGGCCGGATAAATAAGGTGAGATACTTTCCCCCTGTGGCGGCCGGATACACTGAAGTATTCTCCTTTACAAAGCTTAAGCCTGTAGCCGGCAGAATCCGGATCTATTCCAGCCATAGCCGCAATCCTGTCACTGGACAGACCGGCACAATTGATAATAACACCTGTTTTTATGTGAATTGACTCTCCGTCGGAATCGACAACCTGAAGCTCATAGTTTCTGCCGTTGAAAGAGATCTCCGTTATGTTGCAGGAGTAGCCGAAGGTCGCCCCTTTTGAAATTGCTCTGTTTTCTAGCACTTTCATAAGGCTGTGAGAGTCTATAATGCCTGAGTCGGGACTGAAGAAACCGCATCGCCCGTTGATATGCGGTTCAAGAGCCAGAATTCCTTTTCTGTCGAGCAACTGCAGTCCTTTAACGCCGTTAATGATGCCCAGCCCGTAAAGTTTTTCTACCTTTACTTCCTCTTCAGGTGTATTTGCGACAAGTAATTTTCCTACTTTGCGGCACGGAATCTGGTGTTCGTGGCAGAACCGGTACATCATACCGTTCCCCTCTACACACAATCTCGCCTTGAGTGAGCCTGTTTCGTAATAGAATCCTGCATGAATGACTTCGCTGTTACGGGAGGATGTCTCTTTACCGAACCCATCATGCTGCTCCAGAACAAGCAGCTCACATCCAGAACCCGAGAGTCTTTCGGCAACAGCAAGACCGACCACACCGGCACCAATAATTGTAATTCCAAAATCCTGCATATAATTTCAATTTCACGCCGTTCTTGGCGCTCTTCCGTAAACAGATGTCAATAAAGCAACCAGATTTAATTTTTCTGGTGAGACCAGATCATTTGTAAAACGCCACTGCCAGTTCCCGCTGTCCTTACCTGGTATGTTCATCCGGTGCTTTGTATCAAGTCCCAGAACATCCTGAAAAGGTATGATACAGAGCCTGGAGGTAGAGCCGAGAGCAAGCCTCAGAAATTTTTCGATAAATTCCGATTCATTACAGCCAAGATAACCGGTGACTCTATGCTTTTCAGGAACAGTGAGATTATTGAACCATCCCTGGGAAGTGTCATTGTCGTGAGTTCCGGTATAAGTTATGCTGTCGGCATAGATGTTGTGTGGTAAATAGGGATTATCCGGATTACCATCGAAAGCAAACTGAAGGACTTTCATACCCGGGAGTCCTGCCTGACAGCGTAGTTCTTCAACACCATATGTTATTTCCCCCAGATCTTCTGCTATAACCGGCAGTTTACCAAGCTCATGCCTGATACTGTTGAACAGATCGATACCAGGTCCCTTTACCCATTCCCCATTCACAGCTGTTTTACTGGATGCTGGAACAGCCCAATAGGATTCGAACCCCCTGAAGTGATCAAGTCTCACGTAATCCACCCATTCCAGAGTTTTTTTGATTCGCTTGATCCACCAGGAATACCCGTCATGTTTCATGTACTCCCATAAGTACAGGGGATTTCCCCAAAGCTGACCATCTTTGCTGAAGTAATCCGGGGGGACACCGGCAACCCTGAAAGGCATTCCGTTCTCGTCAAGCTCAAAAAGTTCAGGCCACGCCCAGGCATCGGAACTGTCATATGCTGTGTAGTACGGAATATCGCCGATTATCTTTACACC
>CAYLVN010000221.1:0-3095 GCA_964387115.1 uncultured Fibrobacter sp. | reverse complement strand
GTTCTTAACATCCATCCACTGTTCATGAAAAAAGAACTGAAGAAATTTTTGATAGCGAACAGCCCGGCGTTCAGCGTTCAGGACTTCTTCCAGTGCAGCCGGGAAACGAAGCTTGATTGATGCATCCCAGGAATACCATGGGAGACCGCAATTTTTATTCTTAAGAACCCTGAACAGCGCATAATCATCAAGCCAGTACCGCTCTCTTTCGCAGAAAAGAGAAAATTCCTTTGTGTCATTAAAACGGGCGTATGCCTTCTCAAAGAGTTTTTCTTTTTCATTGATGACAGATCCGAAATCTACACGGTTTTCGGGAAGATGTGGAAATTCGTCAAGCTCGCTCTGTACCAGAAGCCCGGATACTTTGAGTTTTTCCGGAGAAATCAAAAGCGTATTTCCGGCAAAAGAGCTGAAACTCTGGTAAGGTGAATCACCATAGCCGGTCGGTCCGAGCGGACAAACCTGCCAGTAAGACTGCTTCATGGCTGAAAGCATATCAATCCACCTGTAGGCAGCATCTCCGAGATCACCAACACCATATCCGGATGGTAATGAAGTAGGATGCAGAAACAAACCGGAAGAACGATTCATAGAAATCCCCAGATATTTGCGTTTAAGTGTCAATCATTGCTCATTAGATACGGTGTGTGTGAAAATGAAGAATATTAATAATACTTTATTATAAACCTTTTGTCGAGAATTTACATCTAAATTTATATTTTAATACTCTAATCTGGTCGTGTCCTTAAAACCTGTTGAAGTTCAGAAATAAGAGCAGGACCTCCGAAACCGCCAGACTTGCTTATAAAAGGTATACATTTCCCTGCCGAAAAAGCCGAGCACAAGGTCAGCCCTGAAATAGGCTCAGCCACAGGAACAATGTGTGTACATCCAAGTGACTGATAGACAGAATGAGCGGTATCACCTCCGAAGAGGGTAATTGTGATCTCTCCGGATCTTTCAAGGATTTTTTTTGTCAGGCTGCCGATCTGATCACCAATCTTCAGGTGAATCTTATCCTGATTTATTCTATCATTCATGTCCAGTGCGCTGGTAAGTAAAACAGTCTTGTTTTCTTTCAGTTCGCCGACAATATCCTCGAGGCAGAACGGTGCAGCAACTGAATTCAGACAAGAATCATCTATACTGAAGCATTTTACTCCATCTGCAGCAGCGTTACGGATCTGCCTTAAAGAGACGCTGTTAAGGCTTCCATTTACTACAAGCAGCCCGGGTGAGAGTTGCTGAGATTTTATTGTACTCCGTTTTATTTCAGAGCATTGCGCCAGGAATGAAGCAAAGCCGGCCGGGCCGGCACAAAAATCAAGCGACGATGCATCTTGGAGAACGGAACAGATCTCTTTAAGATCATCATTGCTTGTTGAATCGAAAATGAAAATTCCGCGTCTATCGAACAGATCAGAAAATAAAATATCCATTTCACCTGTAGTAATGGAATACAGTGGAAGATCTGTCTGTTTGCGCAGGATATCAGGCAGATAATTTGTATCTACCGGATTAAGCGGATCAGAATTAAATGATGTTTCCTGCAGCGGGATATCATTAACAAATAAACATCCGTTTTTTACAATCCTTCCGGCATCAGGAAATCCCGGGATAAACATTACCCTTTCACGCCCTGCAGATCTCAAAAATGATTGGAGTTCTGCGCCGATATTGCCTCTCAAAGTAGAATCTGTCTTTTTATAAAAAGCCTTTACACCTCTCTTTGCAGCAGCTTTACAGACTCTTTTGACTTTCAATGCAGAATCTTCTGGTGTAGAGTGTCTGGAAGAGGTATTTACAACAAGTACACTGAAATCACTCCAGAGGGCATCGTCATTCAAGCTGTCAAGATCGGTTACAGCAGTAGAGATTCTGTTCTTTGCAAATTGAACTCCGGTATCTGCTGCACCTGTCAGATCATCTGCAATAACAAGCAATTCTATCATAATTCAAAAAAAGGGTTTAGAAAATCCCCGTCGAACAGTTTGCAGGAGCCCGGGAGCTGTTCAATGTTTTTATTTGAATCCAGCTCGGTGAGCAGGTTTTCCGAGACACAGATCTTACCGAGATGAAGAGTGTCCTGAATGCGGATAATCCGCGCATCTTTGAGCTCTACGGCACCGCAGTTTCTCAAGGCAAAAGCCAGTGCTTTTCTGTCGTTTTCGGCAACAACCGGTACTTTGGCTCTTTCCAGGAATGTACTTGTAAACACATTTTCATACATCTCATCAAAATTTATTTTTCTAAACAGTTTATTTGAAATAACATCGGCCAGACCAATTCCAAGTGCATTTCCATGAGATTTTTCTGAAAGGTCAGCCGCAAAAATACTCTTAACATGCGGACAGGATGGTTCCTCTTCACCGGCGATTTTCATCCTCCCGATAATATTAGGGTCCATCCCGACCCCGCTTATGTCTTTTCCAATTCTGTCTACAATCAGCACGTCAATATTCTCGACCGGCAGGGAGGGCATGTTCTTTCTGGCAAGCTCAAGAAGTGCCGGTTCCCGTTCCATGATTTTTTCAGGCGCAATGGCCTCTATATGCAGAGTCTGATCATAACAATTTTCAACTATTCCCAAACCAAGGATGATTTTTCCAGTGGAAAAAATCTTCTGAGCCGATAACGGAATAAGCTCTTTAAGCCCGTAAACACCGAATTTGTGGATTTCCATGGCTTGAGCATGTTTGCCCAGCCCGATTACAGCCATCTTTACCAGACCGCTTTCGTAGCTGCCGTGGAAATCAGTGTGAGGCTTTATCCTGTTAATCAGAATGACTCCATCAGACTCGAAAGCGGGTTTACTCATAAAAATGCGGTTCTTTAACTCCCCACTGGGCAGTTCAACAACTTCCATGGAGGGTTTTACCGGTACTCCAAGTTTTCGGCTGCAGATGCCGTAAGCTTCAAGCAAATCACTTTGCCCTTGAGGGGTTGCTCCGCCGTGACTTCCCATTGCAGGAACTATAAAAGGATTACCGCCCCTGCTTTTTATGAATGACACAGTCGCAGTAACGATAGGCAGAATATCGGTAACGCCCCTGCTCCCCACTGCCAGAGCGATGGAAGCACCATTAATAGATGAT
>CAYLVN010000220.1:0-6031 GCA_964387115.1 uncultured Fibrobacter sp. | reverse complement strand
CTTCGCAAGCTTAGGCCGGAGAGGCAAAGCGAATATCCCGATAATCCTGCGATCCCAGCCGGGATGCTTATTTTTCTCTGACGAACCTCTCAATAAGCTCAATCAAAGGAATATTTCTGCTCCTTGAAAGAGTGTCAAGAGCATCGTACTCCAGCTTTGAAAATGAGTAACCTTTATGAGCGCAGACCTTTTCTTCAACTTTGCCGCCCAAAAATTCACACTCTCTGATCTCCCTTGCTGCCAGCACCCGCTCTACTCTCTGCACCCTTACCCCAAGTGTTCTTGTATGTATTATAATAAGGTCTGTCAGTTTCCGGTAATCAACCTCAGAAGCCATCACTGAAAGACGATAAGCAGGTCTACCCTTTTTCATGAAAATTGGCGCGAAAGAGACATCAAGCGCACCCTGTTCAAAAAGCCTTCCGGAAACATGCCCCATAACCTCACCGGAGACATGGTCCATGTCAGTTTCCAGAAGATAAATCGTATCACCGGCGCTATTACCTTCGCAACCATTTGATTCATATAGAGTTACACGTAAATAGTTCGGATGATGCTCGAATATCTTTGTGCCGCATCCATACCCTGTTCTCAGTATATTGCCGCGCTCCATAAAAGATACCTGTTTTCCGAGCGTTGTAATAAGAGCGGCACCTGTTGGAGTAAGAAGTTCCGTCTCTATATCGAGAGTTTTAAGAGTCAGCCCCTGAATCAACTGCGAAGTAGCCGGAACAGGCACCGGCATCACCCCGTGGGCCGCTTTTATCGTGCCATGCCCGTCGGTGAGCGCAGAGTAGTATATCTCCCCTATGCCCAGGTAGTCAAGCCCAAGACAGACCCCAAGGATGTCAATTATAGTATCGACCGCCCCTATCTCATGGAAATGCACCTTTTCTTTGGGAATTCCATGTACCGAGGCCTCAGCCTCAGCCAGCCTGTCAAGAACCATCTCACATTTCCTATAAACACTCTCCCCGAAATTACCCGCCTTTATTATATCCAGAATCTGATGAAGATGGCGGTATTGAGTCGCATCCTCCCACTGCATATTAAGATGCGTGCATTGAATTCCATTGCGGGAGCTTTTTTCAGCGGTGATGTTTATTCTCTCGATTGGAAGAGAACCAAGGGCATTATTGAGCTTTTCGAGAGGATAACCCAGGTCAACCAGTGATGAAAGTATCATGTCACCGCTTGTACCGCAGAGAAGATCAAAAAAGAGTTTTTTCATATTTGTCCTGAAAAATTTTATTTTTAGTAATGTTGAAAGTCACAAGTCGCAATTAAAATCAGAACCGGAAAAACCCTGTCGGTCGCTTCAAGGAATCAGGCAGGATACCGGTTAAGAAAGTAATATAATTTGCACATGGAAGATTCAGGCAGAGAAAACAGGCCCTAAATAAGATATGCCAATATCCGGAAGAGTTATAGAAGAGCAGAAAAATTATCTGATCGTTGACACACCAGAGGGTCCTGTCAGATCAACTATCAAAGGTATTTTAAAGAAGAATAAAACGAGGGTCTTCACCGGCGATTTTGTGGACCTTGAGATCATAAACAGAGACCCGCTGGAGGGGGTCATTTTCGCTATCCATGAGCGCTCAAGCCTGCTGAAGCGGCCCGCAGTTGCAAACCTTTCACAGGTGTTTTTCATATTCACTGTAAAATCACCATCACTTGATCTGGAGTCCCTTGATCGATTTCTCTTTTCTGCCAGAGTATACGGTCTTGAAGCCATAGTTGTATTCAACAAAATCGATCTTCTCAATTGTGATGATTTAAAAGAGCTGGAAAAGATCCGGGAGATTTACCAGAAAACTGGTTACAAAACAGTGTGTACCTCTGCAGTTACCAATACGGGAATAGAAGAGCTGATATCACTCTGCAAGGATAGAATATCTGCATTCTCAGGTCTCTCAGGTGCGGGGAAAAGCACTCTTTTATCAAAGATCATCCCTGACAAGAACTTCCGCATCGGCGAGGTCTCCGGCAGCAAGGGAAGAGGAACTCATACTACAACACACGTCTCTCTTCACCCCCTGAAAGAGGGCGGCTATGTAGCTGACACCCCGGGTATTTCTTTTGTCAATGTCCCTCCTGTTCCCGAGGAGGAAGTAACAAATTATTTCCCGGAGCTGGAATGCAGGGTCGGCCAGTGCCGTTATAATAACTGCATCCATGGAGGTGAGCCAGGATGTATAGTTGACCAGTTGATAGCACAAAATGAGATCGCAGGGTTCAGGAGAGATCATTACCTGAAGATCTATAATGAGATGAAGGCGATAAGAAAACGGTACAAATAAATCGATATCTGGCCCGATATCCCTACGCGACCCGCCTGGATTATTGTATCTCTTCCCTGTCGAAACGCCAGATAAGCAAAGCATAGCACAAGACACTGTAAATGGCGATATTGACCGCTGGATGAAGCGGACCGGGAGATTTGAAACCGGTGTCCTGGATCAGTGATGTGGCGTAGTATTGAAGAGCTGTCAGTTTAGGCCACAGTATTGCCCAGATAGACTCCCCCGCCTGTTCCGTTGAAGAGGACCCCATAACAGATCTGATCATCCGGGAGTTCGAAAGCACATGGAAAGAATCTATCAAAAAACTTCCGGCAGCAATCCCAAGACCAAGAATCGCAGCAATAACATCTGACATAAAGAGCGTAAAGAGTGAAACAGCGGCCACTGCAAAGAGGATATTGAGGGAAACGATTATCGATGCAGGTAGAAACCAGACAATCTTTCCACCGGTGTTAAGCAGCATAATAAGATAGACTGTCAGATGAAGAATAAAGGTGAGTCCATAAGAGAGAAGGAAAATCCCTGCGGTTTTACCAAGCAGGTACTGGACCCTGCTCACCGGTTTTGAGAGAATCGCTGCAGCCATCCCGTTTTCCCGGTCGCGCCTGAACAGTCTCATCGAAAGGAGCACCGCGATAAGAACCCCGGCAGCGGAGATAGCATGAAAGGCAAAGATCGATGCGTGCCATCCTACTGTCAGAGAATCCACACGCTCACCATTTACAAACATATCACTGCTGAAACATCCGCAGAGCATAAACACAAAGAGCACTGAGATCAGAGTAAGCACATAGAAGCTGCGATAATGCAGCTCATCGTTGATAGTGAAGAGTGCGGTGTTGAGGAAATTATGCAGTTTTGAGTTTTTTCTCACAAGGCCAATCCTTCTTTGAGGTCTAAAGCAGGAGATGGATTTGAAGGTGAATATAATACTTCAAACACATCACAATCACCTTTTGTATGATAAATTGTGGTGAAAAAAAATGATAATAGGTATGGTAGTGAGGGGGGGGGATTTTCGGTGTGAATGGATGACTTGACTCGTTGAATGAATGTGTGGGAGAGTCCCTGGGTCACCTCTGGGGTGAAAAAGTGACTTAAATCGTTAAATGAATCTGTGGAGTCCTTAAGTCACCTCTGGGATGAAACTGTGATAAGTAAATCCGTGGAGAATCACCTCATAGTTGAAATAGTGTCCCTGACTCGTTAAACCTGAATTCTCTTCATCTTGGGATTTCAGGTTAAAGGCATGGAAATTGCGGAATGCCTTTGTTCAAGATTTCTCCATGATCCTGTAGTGTATACATTTGATCAAAACGCTCTTTTTTCCGGTGAAATAGATGAAACCACAATCTCTGATAATTAACAGAACGCCTATCCGGATCGCCCCCGACCCATCAAGGGTGCTTATAAGGCCCTTTATTCCAAAAAATGAAAACCGGGTAATGAAAATCATCTCGCGCGTGTTAGCTCTTCCTGAGGAATCGGTCCGCCGCCAGATAAATGCTGTTATGGAAGAGTTTTCAGGGCGCCACATGGATATCAGCAGAATTCTTGAACGTCATTTTGAACTGGTACGTCCATTCATGTTCACCGATCTTGAGCTCTCATATGAGCGAAAATTGCTTATTGGTTCCATGTTTACCAGTGAATACGCACTCGAATGCGCAGCTCTGTTTAATCCCTCGATTGTCCCCCACCCTGATCAGTCAGGGCTTCCTGAGGGTTCATTACGTTTTATAATGAGTCTCCGGGCTACCGGAGAGGGACATATCTCATCGATTACTTTTAGAATGGGAGTAATCGATAAGGACCTCAATATCAGCATCATAGATCCCACACGTTTTGTGGCTGCACCTGAAATAATTGAAAACTCCCACTATGATAAGGCACTTTTCTGCCAGAAACTTCAGGAAATGGGGGTTCTGAACAGCTACTCAGAGTCAATAATGGGAAAGCTGAACGAGACATTTACTCTCGAAGAACTCAGCATTCAGATCGAAAAATCGAAACACGGAGGACAGAGAAGATCCCAGACCGCGCTGGTTACCCGTGATGGAATTATCTGGCTGGCAAAATCAAACTATGAGATCCGATTTGCACCCGAACAACGGCTTTCCCAGAGAATTGTATTCCCTACCGGTCCAAGTGAACAGAATGGAATCGAGGATGCCAGGTTTGTGCTTTTCACAAACGATAATGGCTCGAAAATGTACTATGCCACTTACACAGCTTTCGATGGTAAAACGATCCTTCCACAGCTTATCAGTACTGAAGATTTTCTCGATTTCAGAGTGAATACTCTTAATGGGAAAGCGGCACAGAATAAAGGCATGGCCCTATTCCCAAGAAAACTGAATGATCAATATGTGATGCTTTCCCGCCAGGATAATGAAAATCTCTTCATCATGTTTTCTGATAATATCCACTTCTGGCACGAGATGACACCTCTTCTGAGGCCGACTTACCCCTGGGAGTTTGTTCAGGTAGGAAACTGTGGAGCGCCGATAGAAACAGAGGAGGGGTGGTTAGTGCTTACCCATGGTGTGGGCCCGATGCGAAAGTACTGTATCGGGGCAATTCTCCTGGACAAACAGAATCCGCGTCGTGTTACAGGACGACTCAGTGAGCCATTGCTTGTTCCCAATGGAAATGAACGCGAGGGATATGTGCCAAATGTTGTCTACACCTGCGGGGCACTCATTCACAGAGATAATTTGATTCTCCCCTATGCCATGTCAGATTATGCAACCGGCATAGCAACAGTTGAACTTAAATCACTTTTAAACTTGCTTAAAACCGGGTAAACTTCACACATTTTTTGTTTCAAGCCCTCAGTTTTCCAGAGTCGCATTGCATGTAATTATACAGGAAAGAAGATCTTATGAAATGTAATTCGTTTCCAGTTATCCAAATTTGCTAAGATATCGACTTTAATATCAGGATGATCTTAGGCCATTTAATTACTGTATCAACAATGTCTTACATCGTTTATCCGATAACTGTTTAATTAATGTTAAAGCAATTACAGCACTAAAGAGATTCCAGATTAAATCAGTGCCATTTTCAGGTACTGAGCACAATTGGAATTTTGAATTTTGATATATTTTGCTCTTCAGGGGACCTCAAAATATTCAATCTTCAAACGAGGACGAGCAAGAATTCGCGCGCCAGGCGCACAGAAAAGGCAAATCTGCTGTAATTCGTCGATTAAGTACAACGGGATTGTGAAATGGAAGCATGTAAATTTTCTGAATCAACTGCTATTTATAGACAGTTAGCCTTCATAACTCATTATCTTTATTTGTATTTTGGCTTATTTTGTAATGTCTGAGTTTAATATGTTTGAAAATTTATCCGGGAGTCACGGAGTCACCTTGGGTGGGGTGAAACACTGACTTAACTCGTTATATGCTTCCCTGGGATTCTCTACGACACCTCATGACTTCACTCGTCAAAATGCTCCCCGGGGATTCACGGAATCACCTCCGAGGTGAAATGGCGACTTAACACGTTAAATCCAAAATTTACCTCAAGGTGAAATACTGACTTTAGCTTATTAAATGCATCTGTGGAGTCACAAAGCTATCTCTGGGGTGAAGGAATGACTTAACATGTTAAAATGAAAAGTTATCTCTGGGGTGAAACAGTGTCTTGGCACATACCCCAAAGCATCTCTGGGGTATAACAGTGACTTAAGAACACCCCAGAGATGAATCAGTATC
>CAYLVN010000219.1:0-6035 GCA_964387115.1 uncultured Fibrobacter sp. | reverse complement strand
ACTTGTGACTTGTGACTTGTGACTTGTGACTTGTGACTTGTGACTTGTGACTTGCGACTTGTGACTTGTGACTTGTGACTTGTGACTTGCGACTTGTGACTAAGGAACCGTATGCCCGAACTTATTGTTGATGTAAAGAATCTCCGGAAAGTTTATACCGACGACGCGGGTACTTTTGATGTGCTCAAGGATGTGTCGTTTGAAATAGAAAAGGGCCAGATAGTGGGGCTTCTGGGAATTTCCGGGGCAGGGAAGACAACTCTGCTGCAGATTCTTGGTGGACTTGACAATTATCATTCCGGAGAGGTCAGAGTGTGCGGGAAAAACCCGGGGAAGATGAGCTCTGCGGAACTTGCCGAATTCAGGAATCATCATATCGGATTTGTTTTCCAGTTTCATCATTTGCTGCCCGATTTTACAGCTCTGGAGAATGTGATTGTTCCGGGTCTTATTATGAAAAAGCCCAGAAACGAATGCATAAAGAAGGCAAACAGCCTTCTTGAGGTTTTCGGTCTTTCCGGACGCAAAAGCCATTTTCCCACAGAACTCTCAGGAGGAGAGCGGCAGAGGGTGGCCCTTGCCAGGGCTCTTCTTAACGATCCATGGCTGGTACTTGCCGATGAGCCGACAGGCAATCTTGACAGGGCCAACGGAGAACTGCTTCTTGAACTTTTTAAGAGGGCCAACCGGGAGTTGAATCAGACATTCCTCATTGCCACTCATAACCATCAATTGACTGCAGATATGAACCGGGTGATAACGCTGGATGACGGAAGGGTTGTGGACGGGGCAGAGCATCAGAAAACTCTCACATCATAAGGTGTGAATGCCTGCCTGATGTCACATTTTTCGATAGTAGTTATCGGGGGCGTTTCGCCCGGATCCGGGTGCATAAGTCCGGTATCATATCCAGAGACTTAATGGCGTAGTTATTGTATCTTTTAATGAGAGAATTACCTTAAAAGGGAGTTGCTTATGCGTGGTGTTCAATATGTTACTGATGAAAAAGGCGAGAAAACAGCCGTTTTGATTGATCTCAAAAAAAATGGTGATCTCTGGGAAGACTTCTACGATTACACGGTTTCCCGTGAAAGAGAGAATGAATCTCGTGAATCACTCGATTCTGTTCGAAAACGGATTATAAAAAATGGTAAGCGGTAATCTTGCATATTCGATTGTTTTTGCTCGTTCTGCCAGAAAAGAACTCGAAAATATCGATCAAACCAAAGCTGTAAGAATACTCAAGAAAATCGAAGGCCTTACCACAAATCCCCGACCTGCAGGGTGTAAAAAACTTTCTGGGCAGAACTCTCTTTGGCGCATTCGAATTAGCGATTATCGGGTAGTATATGCCATTTATGATGCCAGGAGACTTGTAGACATAACCATTATTCGCCACAGAAACAAAGTATACAAAGACCTTGATTAGTAACTGGGTGTCAAAATGTGCTTTTCGATGCCGACCCCGGCCCCGAAATGAAAACCTGTGCATTGTTTATCGATCATCTTTATCATTCAACAGGAATAATCACTTCAGCGGTATCAACGACTCTCGCAAGATTTACATTCCCTAAATCCCACTTCCACAAGCCATGCTCCCCGGACGACACCACAAACCCCAGCGGATCACTTGTCCAGGCGCTCATTGATGGAATTGCATCTTCAATGAAAAGACGGCCAAGATAAAGCGGCTCCCCGAAATAAAAAGGTGCATCTTTTTTGACCGGAATCGCCACAAATACCGGTTTCTTGCTGTCATTTGTCTCATCCTTAAACACCATCCAGGTGCCGTCAGGGGAAAACT
Source organism: uncultured Fibrobacter sp. (assembly GCA_964387115.1). GTDB lineage: Bacteria > Fibrobacterota > Chitinivibrionia > Chitinivibrionales > Chitinispirillaceae > JAAYIG01. The sequence goes on along the minus strand of CAYLVN010000219.1, from coordinate 4,231 downwards.
GGAAACCGGAATAAAATTCACAGGCAACAGGAGGAATAAGGGAAAGAGAGTCGGTGAGAATCGGGGTTATCTGCTTTTGGGGATCCGGAGTGTCCCAGCGGAGGAGATAGGTTGCGTGAATGTGCCACAAATCAACCAACGAATCAAAAATTGCCATTGGCAGTTTTTGCGCTTTTTCTGCATCAAGATCCTTTCCAACCTCTACCACTATTCCAAAAGGCAGAGTCGGGTGGATTATGAACTCCTTTACCTTACGCCAGTTCTTGCTGTTGCTGTTGAAAATCTCCGAAAACGGATGCGCGGCTGGTTTGAGATTAGAATCGTGACAAGAGAGTTTGCTGGATTCTATATCGTAAGTAAAAATCAGGTCATCATGGACCTGCCAGGGGGCGCTATACCCACTCTGCCCGGGGCTGGCAAAAATTGAGCCCTCATCTTGAACACTATCTTTACCAACAAATTTAACTACATGAAGGATCTTCTTATAATCATCTTTATCCGGAGTTTCTCTCTCGATAACAAATTTCCTTTTAGCCGGATCTATACTGTGGATAGCAGTAATAAAATCATCAAGGTCGTACGTAATTACAGGCGAGATTATCTTCCCGTTTTTCATGTTGGCTACAACTGCCCACCTTGTTTGAGTATAAGCAATTTCCTCTTCCGAATAAATATCGCAGAACCCGAACTCATAAGCCCCGTTTACCTCGCCCAGAAAATTCTTCGCCACTATGTCATACTCTATCCCTTCAGTTGTAAAACGCATGACTGTTATGGCGTTATTCATATCGATGGTTCCCACTGCGTTCTTTACCGGAACCGAAAAGATCTTCTCTACAGGCCATTCAGGAGCCAATACCCGGGGCATGAATGCCTTTTTGCCGTTGTGTCTCAAGATCAGGTAATCAGACATGTCTGGTTTCTCCCTGGAAAGGTTGCTGCCGGGGATATAGATACAGGATATGTTTATAAATACCAGTACATATAGTAAAATTAAAGAGCGAAATATATTGTTCATACGAAATGTTCTTCTGCTGTTTTCATGTTATCCCAATCTGTGAGGTTCTCCTTTATTTCATTTACTTCTTTGTTAATTTCAATAAGCTTCAAATAATTCATGTTGGCAATTTTACTGTCTGCCGATTGTAAAACAAGAGCTTTTTTCATCTGCTCTAATTTATCAGAATTTCCAAATCCGTAAAACTCCCATGGGTTCACTAAAGTAAATCTTATCCACAGGGTTCTGTCAATACTGTCCAGAAACTTTTTTATCTTTCGGCAGTAATTACCGTAATCACCACCTTTAGTTACGTTAAGCATTGTCAGATACCAGTCTGTGCCGAATATAATCTTATGACGCAGGTGGTAATACCTTTTGTCATCAAGCTGCTCCAATACGACTCTTAATGAATCCTGCACTGTCCCGTCACCATGCTCAAGGGTATCATCCAGATTAAAGCAGGATATATCTGTATAAACATTGGCGTATTCCTTTGTCAAATCAATTATGCTTTTTATCCATTCGCTCTGAACCCCGTCTGTTTGCCATTCCTCGATTTTTCCCCTTCGCCACTCATCACCGCCAAAGTGCGCCAGGCACAATTGCAGGTCTGGAAAATATCTCAGCACCTCGCGCCACTCCTCAGGATGCACATAGTTTTTGAAAAAGTAATCCATCCGGGAATTAAACTCCTGATCCGGAAGATGCTTTCTGTGCTTTTCGATCATCCTGTCAAACCCGACATAAGTTTCTGTTCCAGGTTTAACAGGCGGGACTTGCCTACCTTGGGGTAAAAGTAGTTCAGAAAGCTTTCTGTTCTGGTTTACACGACCCTTAAGACGTATCCCTTCGTTATATGAATCAAACTCGCTGTAATATGATGCTTCATGGGTGAACAATCCTCCTGGAGAGCAGTGGGTCAGAATCGGAATGCGCTCTGTTTCGCACCGGTCATAGAAATCGGGCAGATATTCGCAGAGCTCATCAAAAGGTTTGTGACCAAGAGGTGGATACATCTTGAAACCGATAAACACTCCCGGTCTGTTCGATGATGCCACCTGTTTGAACGGCTCATCCCAGGCACCGAATTCCATTGACTCCGGTATCGTTTTCCCTGAAGGGAATCTCCACCGCCGGGGGTCATAGAAGTACAGGGGAAATAATTGCAGTGGGTATTTTACTGCAACATCTATTGTCTGTTCACATTGTATCTGCCACTTGTGTAATTTCAGTCCCTTTTGTTTATCGTATTCATGGACGAGGCTGACCCGTTTATCATCATACCTTTCACATTGGGCGATGTATTTTCCCGATGATCTCCTGTAGAAAAAGAGATCCTCCTTTTCTCCATGGTAAATTGTGATGCCGCCGTAGCCTGCAATATGAGCGTACTCCATATCCATCGGCGCAACTATCATCGGGGAGATCACCTGAAGATCTTTATTCTCAAGATGTTCCTGTGTCAGATTCAAATCGCAGAAATCGAAGCTGTTGATAAGACCACGGTAAACGCTCTTGTTAATCTCTGCAACTTTCTCTCCGATCTGGACAGTTGTCAGTCGTTGTGTATCTACACCATTTCCAAACCCGACGGTTTTCAGGACAGTTTCCAGAACGTCCCTTCTTCTTAAAAGAGGCGTTTGGCCTAATCCGATCCATTTTTTCACATACAACAGTGGTAGCGGAGCGCAGGCCCGCTGTTAATATGCATATGTCCATCTAAGATGCAGGAACCCTGAATAAGGGGCATCGGTGTTCCCGCTACCGCATCATTAGGACTGCCGGTGTAACAGAGAAACTCAAAGGACATACTGCTTTGTCCCCGGTTAAGGTATTATTATCAAACGTTAATGAGAATGGAGATTTGAAAATTACTTAGGAGAGCATTTTTAATATAATAACTTGAGAGTACGATAAAGCAAGAAATAATCTGTAAACTGTGAAAGCAGCAGCTTCGTACATAATAAGCTAATGTAAAGTGTACCGGTTTTTCCGCTCTTCAGAAATCTTTATAAGTAGATATGAAGACAAGCACGATGTCGCTGAACTATTTCACTAATCTGTATCTTTTCATTAAACAGTTTTTCTCAGTTTGATCTGCTGGTGAAGACAACAAATGATAGATGTGTTTGCTGCTATCTGATACAACAATATTGATTTAAAAGGGCAACAGAGAGAACATACCGATTTATTGAAAATCAACCTGCAATTATCAGGCAAAACCGTTTTTCGGACACTCAGTAGACACTGTTTTGCATGTACTCGTGAATACCTGAGCTTTCCCAAATGTAGAACAGGACCAGAAGTTGTGCCCGCCTTTTTTTGATATGAGTTTCCAGCCTCTTCTCAATAGTTCTTTTTTAATCATAAGATTGATGAACCCGTGTGCCATTACAATGGTGTGATTTGCATTTCTATTCTTTTCGATAATATCGGTTCCCTCTTTGACCCGATCGATAAATTCCTTATAAGATTCCGAATTGATGCTTAACCCGAATCTCCACAGAATTCTAAGTACAATCAACCAGAATGCAAAGGGCAATTTTATCGACTTTCCAATACCGTAAGGTAAATGCGCTTCATTTAAAAACTTGTTAGTTTCAAACCCGTTAACACCTAACATCTGAAATGACTGTTTAGCTCTTTTTAAATCACTGCTTATAAACGAATCCCCGCTTTTGATAATTTCTTTTAACGAAGCCGGGATCTTATTCCTGCTACTCAATTCGCATCCATCCCATCTTTTTATGAAATTCCTGATGTATTCACCTGAAACCAGGGTAAATGCAGAATACTCTTCATTTGCTTCAGGCTCACCATGCCTTATCAGTGTTATTCTTTTGTGTATGTTTTGCAAAGGTTATTATCCTTAAAGGACTTTTTTGGGGGCGGGTTCCAGGACTATTTGTTTTTTGATATGGTTCTCAGTAATATCCGGTTAATATAGTGAATTACACAGGGTACAGTACTGGATTTGGAGGGTTGAATGCTGATTTGGAATATGCTTGGTTTTGTGTAAAATGATCCAAGTATGTTTAATATTAATAGGTATAGAATATGTTTGAAAGGCTACTCATCAGAAGGTGGCGGAGTGTGCAGAGGTGCTCCGGTGGGATATATAGAACTTTTTGCTGGAAAATCCGGTGGTTTTTGACTCTGTGCAGGTCGGGGGGGTGGGGTAGTGTATCTTTATTTCTGTAAATTTAATTTCTATTCTTTGAATTATCGGGA
>CAYLVN010000218.1:0-6044 GCA_964387115.1 uncultured Fibrobacter sp. | reverse complement strand
AGATGTCTGAAAGCCTTAGCACTCAACAGATTACGATTTTTTGCCTCATCCAGCTGCGATTTTTAGATTATAAGATTAGAAGCATTTATGCTCCTGATCGTTCACTTTATTTTCAAATAAGCTGCATGTACAACTCTTCGTACTTAGATGCTATGATTTCAATATCATAAGACCGGACAGTTTCCAGACCTGTTTCAGTAATCTGTTTGCGAAGCCCGGTATCGGCAAGAAGCTGATTAATCGTTTCCCCAAGTGATGAAGCACTGCATAGCAGACCATTTTTTCCATTCGTGATTATCTCTTTTACTCCGGCATTAGCTGTAGCAACAACTGGTGTACCACAAGCCATGGATTCAAGAACAGGCACCCCGAATCCTTCATAAGAACTGGGAAGACAATAGATCCAGGATTTTCTGTACTCATCCACCAGCTTATCCTCACCTAACTTTCCTGCATAGATAATATTATGGCCGGAAAATGGCTGAGGGCCGACAATCTTCAGTGTACATTCCGGGTTTACAGGCAGAACATCCTTTACAAATTTCTGAACCAGCAGCCGTCCTCTTTTGCGGCTATCAAGATCACCGATGAAAAGTATGGAAGGATGCCCGGTTTTTTCAGTAGTCCCCACGTTATATTTATCAAGAGGGACACCGCAGGGAATACATCTTTTGACCAGTGGAAGGCTCCTGAAGGTGCTCTCGGAAATTGCCGCAAAAGAACCCCGCTTCAGGCAGGAAACCCATTCAAAGAGATAAAACAGTGACTGATACATAAAACGGCCGGGATTGGCGGCGTGAATCGCCTCCTGTAGTGCCGTGCCGTAGAATGTCCTTACCCGACGACGTTCACCTTTACAAAGGTAATCATCGCCGTGATAATGCAGGATATCAAACGGTTCTTTATCCGACGATCTGAAAAGAATTGCCGGTTTGAACTTTTTAAAAAGGCGCGTCCCGTCCCCCCATGAGAGATGGATGTGATCATAGAGCGCATCAGATGGCGCGGGGCTGAAGCTGAAGACAGTGACCTGATGATTTTTGCGTACAAGGGCCTGAGCAAGCCTGTGCACCTGTACCGAAACACCGTTTGGCTGATCTGAGGGGAGATTTTTGTTGAAAAATGCGATCTTCATAATCAGTAAATCAGTAATTTCCTGAACCGTATACCGCCATAGACAAGTGCCGCGGTCAGTACAAGAGGTGCAAGCGCTACAGAAACGATATCAAATAAGAATCTTTCCGGATTCACCTTTTTAAATCCGGTCCTTTTTATCCCGAGCCCCAGAATCAATGCAAGAACCAGACCTGCGGCCCATCTTGACAAACTGCGAACCGGCAATAACGACAGGCATATAAGATACGAGCACAGAAGCCCCGCTATTGCCGGAGGAAACGGTGAACGGATATGTTTCCGGTAAAGCTCCGGATGCTTCCGGAAAAGTAAAGGATCAAATCTTCTGTTCCAGCAGTTCTTAAGCAGGTCCCATTTTTCCCAGTGACGAAACCGGTGCTGCACCCTGATCGCGGGGTCGTAGTCGATTTTGCCTCCTGTCTTGATAACAGAGAAAGCGAGATCGACATCCTCTCTCTGGACTGTAAAGCGTTCATCAAACCCGCCGGCTTCCTGAAATATCTTTTTCCTGTAAAAGATGTTGTTGGTTCTGTACCCGGGTTTCTCCAGACGGCGGTATTCCCGGTGAGTGCCGGTAAGAAGCCCGGTTTCTTCTATTGTTGTCAACCCCTCCACAGCCGCAGTTTCTTTGTGCTCATCAAGATATGAGGTCCCGCTCTGCAGCCAGTCAGACACCGGAACACAGTCATCATCGATGAATGCGATAATCTCCCCGTTTGATCGGGAAACGCCCAGGTTGCGTTTAGCGCTGATACTTTTGTTTTCCAGATAATGCCACATGACCCGGGGATATTTCTCTTTCAGCCCCCCTGTCGGGTAATCTGTCACTACCAGAATTTCATATACCCCGTCAAACTGCTGCCTTAAGATCCCGTCGAGCAGCCCGGAAATCATCGCGGGCCGATGAGATGCGATTATTATGGAAACTTTTGGAGCCATGTCTAATAACAGTATAATTAATTCTGGATTATTGCAACAGCCGCATATGCCTTAAACTTGCGGCAACAAGAATGGACATGCTCAATTTAATACTTTATACTTCTCAATATTCAGCTTTCAAGCGAGACCCGGGTGAAAATTCGCTCCCGCCAAACGCACGAAAGAGGCGAATCCACTATGCAACGGCAGCGGTAGTAGAATTCTTTGCCGGTCGAAGCGAAAAATGAATTTTTAGAGGTCCCCTTAAGTGTTCTTTGCGGTTAATTACAAATCCCGGCTCATTTTTTCAGATTTTTACATATATTATAGGGAAACAACAACCGGAGTTTTTTATTTAAGGAGAAATTATGTATCTGAGACTCTCATCAGCAGTAATAGTGTTGAGCTTTGTCATGAATTTATGGGCTGCCGGAGACATGGTGCTTACTCTTGATGACGGCAGTGATGCAATACTGCATGAGGACAAGACCTGGGGGTACGCAAAATTTACTGTCAGCACAGGTGATGAAGAAGACATATATATAACAATCGATGACGGGCGGACTATCTGTTTGAAAACAGATAACACGTGGGATTTTACAAAAGCCAAACCGCCGCAGAAAAAATCATTTGCCGAACTTCCTACTGTTCAGGCTACCGGAACATCCACACATAAGGTGCTGGATCAGGCAGTTCAGTCTGCAACTCAGACGGCAATAAAAAGAGCCGCGGACCGTCTGACCCCCTATGCAAAGAAATCAAAACTCACAAACAAGTACCTTATCGCATGTATTAAAAATGAGATCGGCGAAGGGGGAGCAGAAGTAAGTTACAAACCCGGATGGACTGCTCTGGCAAAAGTAAACCTCGAGAAGGTTCAGGTCAAAAAGATTCTGGATTGTGTGGAAACCCAGATTGACCTTGCCGATCCGGCAACTCAGGATTCTACAAAGGCAGCTTCAAAGTAAACAGCCCTCTCAGGGCTGTTTACTGCGGCTCACACTCGTTTTAAGCTCAGCGGTAACCAGGGAGGCTTTTTCCGGAACAACCACTTCAACGGTGGTGTACTGTGATCTCCAGACCTCTCCGGACGGGAATGTCACTGTGCTCCTGTAAACAAGCAGATGTTTGCCCGGAGAGGCAAGGAAAGTCACACTGCCTTCAGGATACAGGACAAAACCGGTACTCGATCCGGTTGAAACGTTTAGGAGACTTCCTTCATACGTATAGTTCTTGAAACAGGAAAATGTAATAAAAGAGAGATTCCGCAGATGATTTCCCGATGCAAGAGCTGCATGTTCTGGATTTACCGAAGCACCGGAGACAAAAAAAGTCTTATTCCACAATCCCAGATACTCAGCTTCAGTCAGTTCTTTGCTCTTCAGGTTAAAAATGTAATTATCAGAACTGAAGCTTTTAACACACCTCTCGATTCCAACGATAATGGCATTGACTTGCGGTGAAACTTTTTTAGAACCGGCAGTGACCCACACAGTATAACTTTCAACCTCTTTTTTCCATAAGCCCGGTTCCAGAAACTTGGACCTGTTGGCGTCTGGAATCTTCTCTGTCGGGGACACTCTCAGAAGCGCTGCAGAATAGTTCAGGTAGGCTTCTGTAAGATTCCCGCTGGCTTCGGCTTTCTTAGCTTTCTCAAGATGTTCAGAAGACTTGCTGCAGGAAAGTATGGCTGTAAAGAGGAAAAAGAGGAAAAAAGAAAGTACTCTCCTCATCATTACCTCCCTTGAATGTACGTTTTGTGGTTTGAATTCTCTTTCTTGTTTTAAATATAAACGATCAGCAGATAAATTGCACATTCCACAAAAAAATTGGCATAATTTTTGTCAGCTATTCCTTTTTCAAGGCTCTCATGTTATCATTTATAATCAACATTTTAATTTGCTGGAACTATATTCTTCATACAAAAGAGTAATGATCAAGGGAGATCTATGAAATCAAAGACAACTGCGGAGAAGCCTGAACCGCAGGTACAAAGTGGCGTGTCACTTTTTACCGATTTTGACATCTATCTTTTCAAAGAAGGAAATCACTACCGGCTTTTCGAGAAACTGGGTGCACATCTTTTGACGATTAACGGCGTCAGCGGTACCTACTTTGCAGTTTGGGCACCAAATGCCAAAACAGTCTCAGTTGTGGGTGATTTCAATTTCTGGAACCCGGAAACTCACCCGCTTCTTTCCCGATGGGATGGATCGGGAATATGGGAAGGTTTTATCCCCGGTATAGAAGCTGGAACCCTTTATAAGTTTCACATCGATTCCAACTTCAATGGCTACCGCGCCAATCGAGGTGATCCCTTTGCCTATTTCTGGGAAGAACCTCCGAAAACATCTCCAATAGTCTGGAATCTTGATTATGAATGGCAGGACCAGCAATGGATGAGTGTGCGGAAGGAGAAAAACAAGCTCTCCGCCCCAATCTCTATCTATGAAATTCACCTTGGATCCTGGCGACGCAAGAAGGATGATCAGCCCTTCTCATATCGGGAAATGGCACCGGAACTGGCTGACTACATAAACAAAATGGGATTTACACACGTAGAATTCCTGCCGATTATGGAACACCCGTTCTACGGCTCATGGGGGTATCAGACAACCGGCTATTTTGCACCAACGAGCCGCTACGGAACACCTCAGGATTTCATGTACCTTATCGACTATCTCCACCAGCAGGGAATCGGTGTAATTCTTGACTGGGTACCATCACATTTTCCCGGTGATGAACACGGACTAGCCTACTACGATGGAACATGCGTTTATGAGCACTCCGACCCCAGAAAAGGGTTTCACCCCGACTGGAAGAGCTTTATCTTTAACTACGGACGAAACGAGGTCCAGGGATTTCTTTTAAGCAGTGCCATTTTCTGGCTTGAGAAGTTCCATATAGACGGTCTTCGGGTAGATGCGGTGGCATCGATGCTCTATCTCGATTATTCCCGCAAAAACGGCGAGTGGATCCCCAATGTCTTTGGTGGAAGAGAGAACCTTGAAGCAATAGCTTTCCTGAAGAAATTCAATGAAGAAGTGTACAAGGCTTTTCCAGATGTGCAGACAATAGCGGAGGAATCTACAGCCTGGCCCATGGTCTCCCGTCCGGTTTATGTAGGTGGTCTGGGCTTTGGAATGAAATGGAACATGGGGTGGATGCACGATACTCTTACCTACATGAATAAAGATGCGGTCTACCGCAAATACCATCACCATGAATTAACCTTCAGTATGCTTTATGCCTTTACAGAAAACTATGTGCTTCCGCTCTCTCATGATGAAGTGGTGCACGGGAAAGGTTCTCTTGTCAACAAGATGCCGGGGGATGACTGGCAGAAACTTGCCAATCTGAGACTGCTTCTCACTTATCAATATTTACATCCCGGCAAAAAGCTCCTTTTTATGGGTTCGGAATTCGCCCAGTGGACCGAATGGTCACACGATCACGCTCTGGACTGGCATCTGACACAATGGGACAGACACAGCGGCATCCAGCTCCTGGTAAAGGACCTCAACCGCATATACAAACAATACCCGGCTCTCCACGAACTTGATTTCGATGGAAGAGGGTTTGAGTGGATGGACTGCAATGACTGGGAAAACAGTGTCCTTACATTTGTCAGAAAAGGCACAGAACCGGATCAGGTGATACTTGTGGCCTGTAACTTTACACCAGTCCCAAGACTCCTTTACAGAGTAGGAGTTCCTCTGGCAGGCTACTGGGAAGAGATCCTCAACAGCGATGCCAAAGAGTATGGCGGCGGAGGAGTGGGCAATGCCGGCGGTGTCAATTCTGAAGAGGTAACCTGGTTTGGAAGAGAACAATCGGTTCTCATTACACTGCCACCGCTCGCAATTACAGTGTTCAAATACCGTAAAGAATAACGCTTTCAAAGTTCTGCTATAAAAAAGCCCCGAAACCCGGGGCTTTTTTTATAATCCTGAAAATCGCAGCTGGATGAGGAAAAAAACCGTAACCTGTTG
>CAYLVN010000217.1:0-6047 GCA_964387115.1 uncultured Fibrobacter sp. | reverse complement strand
GCTCCGGATGATAAAGGCAAGGGCCAAAAACACACCTCTTCAGATGCTTCTGCGCGGACAGAATCTTGTAGGTTACAGAAACTACGCTGATGATGTTGTGGACAGATTTGTTGCATTGGCCTGCGAAAACGGGATCGACATATTTCGCGTGTTTGACGCGCTCAATGACACAAGGAACCTGCAGGCTGCTATCAAGGCTGTTAAAAAGCATGGCGGTCATGCGCAGGGTACTCTCTGCTACACAATTTCACCTGTTCATACTGTTGAAAAATTCGTACAGTATGCAAAAGAGCAGGCCGATCTTGGTATAGATTCGCTCTGTATCAAGGATATGGCAGGAATTCTTTCCCCTATTTCTGCAGAGAGGCTTGTCGGGGCACTGGTAAAAGAGCTTAATATCCCTATTCAGATTCATTGCCACGCATCAAGCGGTATGGCAATAGCCACATACGTTGAGGGGGTAAGGGCAGGGGCGGGTGCTATCGACTGCGCTATCTCTTCAATGGCCGGTTCCTCCTCTCAGCCACCTGTTGAGACAATGGCTGCTATCTTTGCTGAAACGAACTACTCTGCAGGTTTAGACATGGATGCCCTTGAAAAGGTTTCTAAATACTTTGATGAGCTGGCTCCGAAACGTCGGCAATCAAGTACTCCAATGCCTGCTATTGATCCTGGAATCCTTTTGCATCAAATACCTGGTGGTATGATATCTAACTTCCGGTCGCAACTGGAGATGCAGAAATCACTTGATAAGCTTCCCGAAGTTCTGAAAGAGGTCTCAAGAGTAAGGGAAGACCTTGGGTTTCCTCCGTTGGTGACACCTACAAGCCAGATTGTCGGTACCCAGGCTGTTATGAATATTATCTCCGGGGAGCGCTACAAAATCATCCCTAACGAGGTAAAAGACTATGTGCGTGGACTCTATGGCAGATCACCTGCTGCCATTTCAGATGAAATGATCAAAAAGATCCTTGGTGATGAAAAGCCTATCACTCATCGCCCGGCTGACCGTCTCAGCCCGATGCTTCCAAAATCAACCGATGCAGTTGACCCAAAGCTGATCGAGCACGAAGAAGATATAATCTCTTACATTTTACTGCCGGAACCGGCGCTGGAATATTTCAAATGGCGTGCTCTTCCTCCTGACCAGCGTCCGGAGACACCTGCGGATCTTGAACTGAAAAAGCTCAAACTTGCAGATAAAAAAGAATCCACGTCTGCAGTACCTGTAGCGTCTGCACAAGCGACTCCCGTAGCCCCGCTCAATCTTCCTCCGAATTTTCAGGGCATCACAAATGAGATGTGTGAAAAGATTGGTGGACTGGTTCTTGAGGAACTTGTATTCAGCAGAGGTGAGTTCAAAGTATCAATCAAGGCAAGCGGTGCATCTGCTGTAAGCAGTTTTGCAGCTACTCCACCTGTCACATCACCGGCACAGGCTTCAGCGGCACCTGCTCAGGCATCAGTACCTGTTGCAGAGCCTAAGAAGGCAGAAAAGGCACCTGAGGTAAAAAGTGCAAATCAGAAGACAATTAATTCGCCTCTGGTTGGAACGTTTTATTCCTCACCTGGTCCCGGGAAGCCTGCTTTTGTAAAAGAGGGCGACATTGTTGAAAAAGGTGCCAAGGTGTGCATAGTAGAGGCGATGAAACTTTTCAATGAGATTTCTGCACCTGTGAAATGCCGGATAATCAAACTGATGGCAGAAGACGGTATGGTTGTTGAGAAGGATCAGCCACTTGTGGCCATAGAGGTGCTGGCCTGAGCTTATCATGGCTAACACCTTGTTATTTCGACAAATGCACTCTTCTTATAAAGTTTAATCTGGAGGAGATAGCTCATCTCCTCCAGATTTTCTCCCCTGGTTCTTTTGATCCCTGAAAAAAATTACCCTGAGTTCATATTCTTTGTTATAGAATTTGTTTAGTGTGGGTCTAACTATTTACTATTTCGAAGAATATGGAAGTCTTCTCAATTTCCTCTGGAAGTGATAGCTTAATCTCTTCCAGATCTTCATCTCTGATCTTCAGGTTTTCAATATCATGTTTTTGGAGCGGTGGTGCCATATATTGTTTCCCGGGTCCCAAACCTGCTTCGTAACAAAGCCAGTCAGAGATATGGCATAAGCCTACTATATCAAGGCAACCTGGTGAATTTGCGACAGAATGGTGAAAAGTGAGGGGGTGTTGAATTTCCAAAGGCAGATCCCAGTTATCCGTGAGCCATTCCGCAACTTCTGTATGAGAAAACCCCAAAATCTTCTTTTCTGCTTCTACTGTGGGGATCTTCATTTCCAGTGAATATTGCAGTGATTTATGGAAGTCCTCATGCATATATTGCTCCAGAACGACTTTACCGATATCGTGAAGCAGACCTGCACAGAAGGCTTCTTCAGGATCGATCGGCAGAATACTTTTTACTTTTTTTGCAATGTTTTTGCATATCAGCCCACAGCTTAGCGAGTGGAGCCAGAAGGCCTGTCTGTCGAAGAGCTGACTGTTCTTTTTGTTTCCTGGAAACATGTCAAAGACAGTAAGGCTCAATACAAGGGTATTTATCACCTTCATTCCAAGTATCACAACTGCAGTATTTATACTGGTTATCGTTCTTGGGACTCCATAATAGGCACTGTTTGCAAGCCGGAGCACTTTCGCAGTAAGCGAGAGGTCCTGTCCGATCAGGAATGCGACATCGCTGGATGATGTAAGGGGATCATTAATGATGCGGATCAGGTGTGATGCGACTTTGGGGAGAGTAGGGAGATTGGCGACTTGTTTGAACTTATCCTTCAGGTGCTCTGTTACCTGCATTGTTCCGCCTTTTGGGATCTATTATGATTATATTTAAGATTATATAAATGTGTTATCAGCATTTAAAGCAAAAAATTATCTTATATTTGCATGCTATTTCCAGAATAGGTTATTTTGTTCACTTCAAGCAGTAGTCTGCAATTCTGCAATAAAGGATCGTGCATGGCAGCATTTCGTTTCTGTTCAATTTTAGTAGCTGTTTTAAGCGGTTATGTGTTAGCAAATGATTACCCTGTTATCAATAATTCCGGCCATGCAGGTCTTGTTCAGCTTTACTCTGCAAAGTCGTTAGGTTCCTCAAGGCTCTTATTCAGTACAAGTGCAGATTTCGGATATGATAAAAACTTCGTGACCAAGGTTATCAGTCCAAAAGATTTGTACGGTCTTGATACTTCTGAACCTGAGATTGCCATAAGCAGTTTAAGGCCGAGTTTTGCATATGGTATTACAAATTTTCTGGATGTCTCACTGACAATGCCAATCTATCTTGACCTGATGAACCACTACCTTCCGCAGGGAGGTATAGGTGACCTGGATCTGGGTTTGAAATTCCGTGTCCCGGGAGATAAACCGAGGCTTGTTCAGGGAGGAGTTCTGACTGCATTGAGGTTCCCGACCGGAACTCCCCGTAACGGATATTTCCCCCGGAACACATACTACTTCCGTAAAGATACCACAAATTCTTCTGCAAACCAGCTGGCCGCATCCTGCTACTCTTCACGCAGCGTGGAAACTGAGTTTCTGGGCCTGTTCACCCTTGACCTGAAGTGGTTTCAGTTTCACATAAATTCAGGTGTGAATATTACTTATAATAAAGATCTGGATGATGTGTTTCTGTTTTCGTCGGGATTTGAACTCAGCCCTTCAGAGCATTTCGCATTTTTTACTGAAATAAGCACAGAAACCCGTTTTCAAAACGTGTCAAATGGTTTCAAAATCGCTGAAGATCCTTTCCGGATTACTCCTGGAATCAGTCTGACTTCTTCAGGGGGCGCAAATTTTTCTCTTTCAGGTAGTTTCAAGCTTTCCTCAAACAGGAATGACGCATTTTATTATACAGCCAGTGACAATAAGACTTTCACATCAAGAATTGAACCGGCGTGGAAAGTACAGATCCAGCTTGGATGGAACGGACTTCTTGTAGCTCAGGACAGGGATCGGGATTTAATTAAGGATGTTGATGATGCATGTCCTGATGATCCTGAAGATGTTGATAACTTCGAAGACGGTGACGGCTGTCCTGATCTGGACAATGATCACGATGCGATTCCGGATTCTCTGGACAAGTGCCCAAATGATGCAGAAGACCTGGATGGGTTTGAGGATGACGACGGATGCCCCGATTACGATAATGATCTTGACGGGATTCCCGATTCAACAGACCGCTGCATCGATGCCAAAGAGGATAAGGATGGCTATGCTGATAGAGATGGCTGTCCTGATTACGATAATGACTCAGATGGGGTACCAGATTCTTTAGATAAATGTCCGATGCTGGCTGAGGATCTTGATGGATTTCAGAATGAAGACGGCTGTCCCGACATCGACAATGATCTGGATGGGGTGCCAGACAGTATTGATGCCTGTCCGGACTCTGCCGGCACTTCTGAAAACGGGTGCCCGAAGGTTAAGCCGAAGGCAAAAGAGATAAAGAGGGGGAGAGTGATTCTTCAGGGGGTCTCCTTTGAGGGTGGGAGTGCGACATTATCTTCATCGTCTCAGAATGCACTTGAACAGGTATTTGAATCTTTAAGTGATTATTCAGAGGTCAGACTTGAAATTCAGGCACATACCGATAATTCCGGAGCCCCGGCAGCATCAAGGGCTCTTTCGCTGAAAAGAGCCGAAACAGTTCGTGATTATCTGGTCTCAAAAGGAATCGATGCCAACCGCTTGTCTGTATCCGGAAGAGGTGATTCAGAACCGATTGCTGATAATTCCACGATTCATGGCCGAAGGCTTAACAACCGTATAGAGATCCACCGGAGAGACTGAAAAACAGACGAGTAGACTTAAATGAAAAGACAAAAAACCACAGCAATTCTGTCATCTCTAATCTTTACGGTTCTTTTCAGCACTGTATGGGGAACTGTAAACACAAACGCGGAAAAGGGCGTGCTCCGTACCTATTCTGCGACTACTCAAGGAAAAGCAAAGATTAACGTAGGCGCGGGGATAAGTTTCAATCAGTCATCTGATTACTTCAATGGAATGGTCAGGAATGGCAAGATTGATTCGGTTCGGGTAAACGGGAAGGGAATTCCGGAATCAGAGCTTGTTCTGGCTCAGATGTTTTCCTCAAACATCTTCGTATCGATGGGGTTGCTTTCTTTTTGGGATCTTTCAATGAGTCTGCCTTTTTATTATGACTGGGCAGGCGTTCCTAATGTGCGTGATGGGGGCCTTGGTGACCTGGAACTGGCAACTAAGCTTCAAGTTCCTTCTCACTACAAAATCTTTCATCAGGGTTACCTTATCGCCGGTACAATTCCCTTAGGCATGAAGAAAAACGGACTTTTTCCAAGACATCCTTACTACATTGAAAGCAAAAAGGTAAACCAGGCTCAATCCTTCTACTCTGCAAACTGCCCGACAATCAAACTGCAGGCGCTTTGGACTGTGGATATCGGTGAAACCATAAAAAAACTGCCGCTTCAGATTCATCTGAATCTGGGAGGGGTAATAGCAGTTTCCTCATTAGAACAGCGCAATACCTTAATCGGAGGATTAGCTCTTGAGTACACGCCAGTAGAATTCCTGACCATTTTTACCGATTTTTATTCTGAATCAAGGTGGAGTAACTATTCTACGAAGCTTGATCCAAACTGTGATCCGGCTTACTTCTCTCCTGGATTAAAGATAAATACCCCAACAGGTGTGTATCTGGTTTTTTCTGGTGATTTCTCCCTTTCTTCCAGAGAGAACTACGATCGTCTGAACTGGAAACCCGGCTCAGGTAGAGGAAAAGGCTATGAATACTCCACAGGAGTCACTCCACGTTACGGTGCCCAGTTTATTATCGGTTGGAACGGGTTTGTTACTGTTCAGGATGATGATAAGGACGGTATCAAAAATGATGAAGACCGTTGCCCCAGGGATGCAGAAGATATTGACGGGTTTCAAGATGATGATGGTTGCCCTGATGCAGATAATGACTTTGATGGAATTCCGGACCTCTTAGACAAGTGTCCCAATGAGGCTGAAGATAAAGACGGTTTTGGAGATGAGGACGGGTGT
>CAYLVN010000216.1:0-6048 GCA_964387115.1 uncultured Fibrobacter sp. | reverse complement strand
TAAATTCAGGCCTTTCCGGATACATAAGTTCAGGCTGAAACGCCCGTTTGATCAGAATGGCAGGAAAGAAAAAGTGCCACTCCGGCATTCCGTCAGCAAAAAACGGCATTTTATCGGATCAAATAATGATTATCTCTGTCGTTAATGTTATCTTTTAATCAAGTCAGGATAGTGCCACAAATTTTTGCTGGCATCACACACCATCTGCGCTTCCACACCCAATAGCAAAGAGGCAGGTAAATGGATATCTGGACGGACCCCAAAAGGTCCGCCCGGATCCTCTCCTGGAAATTATCAGGTAATACTTTTTAGCTTCTTTATATAATTTCTGCTTACAATTAAATCCCTGTCAAACGGGACATTAAGAATTATCTTTACTTTTCTGTCATACCAGCGCAGAAATTCACTGATGTAATTGACATTGACAATATGTTTTCTATGAATACGAATGAAGGTGTCGCCAGGAAGTGTGTTTTCGAGTTCTACAAGTGATTTTTCTGTAATCCAGGTGGATTCAGTTGTATAAATGTTCGTATATTTCTGCTCTGCTTCAAGGCAGATGATCCGGTCAAGATTGATCAGTTTAATAGTATTTCCAGCGGTTACGCGCAGGTGCTTAGGTTTTTGGCATTTGATCCTTTCCTCTAATGCATTCAAATTATTCCTGATGTCCTGCGGATCGTAAAGACGCTTGAATTTATCAATTGCGATCTTGAGATCATCTCCGTTTATGGGCTTCAGGATGTAATCGACGGCCAGAGATTTGAATGCATCTATTGCGTAGTGATCAAAGGCAGTAATGAAAATTATAAAGGGTTTGTGTTCAGTAGAAAAAGCCACATCAAGACCGCTCATACCGGGCATCTCGATATCCATGAAGACAAGTTCCGGCTTTTGACTATCAATAAGCGATTTTGCGGCTATTCCGTCTGACGCTTCGCCGATTATCTCGATATCATCGAAAACCGAAAGTAAACGCATCACTCTTAACCTTGCTACAGATTCATCATCTGCTATAATAGCCCTGTAATTCATGACATCCACTTTTCCCTGGGAAAGGTGATTAACACAACAGCACCGTTATCATTTGAACAAACCAGTTTTCCCTTTGAACCATACGTTAACTGTAAACGTTCATTTATGTTTTTGATGCCGGTGCCTGTCTCTGTTGCCTGTATATAAGATTTAAATCCCCGGCCGCTGTCGCTCACCCTTATGGCCACTTTATCTTCAGAAATTTCACATTCTATTTTTATGGTGGCGCCTTCAGGAAGCGGAGCCACTCCGTATTTGATGCTGTTTTCAACCAATGGTTGAATCAACAACCCCAGAGATGAAACTTTTTTTGGATCACCTTCAACGGTAATATCATACTTGAGTCGCTCCCCGAATCTCTCTTTTTCAATGGAGAGATAATCTTCAACTATATCAAGTTCTTTAGACAATGGCAAAAGCTTTTCTTTTGAGGCGGTAAGTGTGTATCTGAAAAATTTGGAAAGATTTAAAACCAGTTTTTCGGCTTTATGTGAATCTAAACAGATAAACTCCGCAATTGTATTTAGTGTGTTAAAGAGGAAATGAGGATTGATTTGTGCCTGAAGTGCCTGGAACCGGCTTTCCGTTGCCAGTCGGCTTGCGGTCTGAATCTTTTCCTGAGCTGAATTTTTTTCATCCTGTATTGTTGAGATCCGGTCAACCAGAGCAAGTGCCAGGATGGTGAATTCAAGTGCAGAACCGATTAGATTTCCGTAAGCGGTTAAAAAATTACTCGGGACCAACCCGAAGTTACGAAAAGATCTCAAGATTACACCGGAAGCAAGCATGCTGGCTGCACATGTAAAAAAGATTGCAGACCTCCCGCGGGATTTGATCTTGAATATCCCTGTTATCAGGCAGATTGAAACCAGAAACGGTGCTATAATGTTGACACCCATAAGTAGAAATCTGGTATTCTCTATTGGAGAAAATATGCACAGGGCGAGACCAAGTACCGATATTAGTGTGTATATATACCAGAACAGCGGGTCAGTGCTTCTTTTCAGGGAAAGAAAATTTTTGGCAAATTCGGATCCGAATAAAAAGGTGGATCCTGCGAAGAACGGTCCTGCGGCTTTAACCAGAATATTAACTTTTAAAACAGAAATGTTAAAAAAGCCGTTTGTAGAACCGACAAACAGAGCAAAAGTTATTATATATGCAGCATACAACAAACAAGAGTTGAACCTGGCTTTTAAAAATAAAAAAATATTGATAAATGAGATCAAGGATATGGCTCCAAAATAAAAACCATACGTGAGATTTTTACTGCTTGAGGATTTGTGGTATTCGTATATGTTGTCATAACTCAATGAAATAGCACAGACATCGTGGGTATGTACTTTGATTAACAGTTCGTAAGCTTCCCCCCTCATTTCCGGTAGTACAAATGCACTTCTGGCCTCTTTCATTGAGGGCCATTTTTTCTCTACCTGTAACCCGTTTAATGTGTATAGCTTAACACTGGAATCAGTAACAAGGTAAACAGCTATGGAATCCAGCAATGGATGATTGAAGCTTAAAATCCATCCAGGGTTGTTTTGAGATGAATCGATCATTTGGATACGAAGCCATACCGGAAAACTGTTATACCCGCCGTTGTAAGGAAGTTTACGATACTCTTCCCAGGATTTTCCGGAAATTTTCTTAACGCTGTCTATGCTGAGTGCTCTGCTGCTGTCAATGAAAAACCTGCAGCTTTCGTTCAGGAGTTTGTTGTCTTTTGTACTGTTTGAGAGGGAAAAGTGGCTTCCGTATGTATTTACAGCAAAAAAGGTTAACGAAATAAGGAAAAACAGCACATGAAAAGAGCGTATGGTTTTTATTGTAAATCTGGAAGACATTTGTATAGGGATCTGCATAAAACCTGATAGAATTTTGACTTTCCTTTTAGTGTCTGTTTAGTGATGTCATGATTGACGTTGTATGATCGGATGAGTACTGAACCATGCGCTATTGAGTGTATGGTTAATATAATCCTAAAAGTCGCAGTCGTGGAGAATAAAAAGCTGTAAGATGTTGAGATGATAAGGTTTGAAGGTATCGCGGGTCCTGTCGATGAGCTGACGTTGTTGAAAATGAAAAGGTTACTATCGTCTATAAACAGTACTCTTTTCTACTGGCTTTTTCCATGTTGTATATTGATTTAAGTGTAGAAAACCCGAAATGGAGGTAGTATGCTGCGTTTGCTTTTGACCCCTTTATTTCTCTTTGCTCTCTGGACTTCGGTTTCAGGACAAGATGATATTTTTGTTGAGGGCAGTGGTGAAAGTGCCAACCGTGATGAAGCTTTGATGGCTGCGAAGCGGGATGCTATAGAGAAAGGGATTGGAACGATATTGTTGTCCCAGACAGAAGTTGAAAATTTTATGGTCAAAAGGGACATGGTGATAACAAAGACTATCGGGGCTGTAAAAAAATATGAGATTCTGTCTGAATCGAAATCATCAGATGGGCTAGTACAGATAAAAATCAAAGCACAGCTTTCCAAAACGGCAATGCGGGACGATCTTGGTGCTTTCCATATCCTGATTGAATCGATGGATAAGCCCAGGGTCATGGTTATAATAAATGAGAACAATATTGGAAGTGAAGAACCATCGAATCAGTCTGCTGAGAACTCAGTGTTAAAATTCTTGAAAGATCCTTATGAATTCGAGCTTGTAGACGCCAATGTGGCGGCCGGTACCAGAAGTTCTAAAGAGAAGATGGCGGAACTGGCCGGTGATGTAAAGGCCGCCATTGCACTGGGACAGCAGTATGGTGCCGAGGTCCTTATAACAGGAAACGCTGTAAGCCGCAAGGCTGAAGAGATTTCAAAAAACCTGGGGGGGATGATCTCTGTTCAGGCCGATGTAACACTGAAAGCCATAAACTGCACAACCGGACGCATTATCGGCTCCGCGAGTGATCATGCGGCAAAAGTACATGTAAGCCCGGTAACGGCAGGTAATCAGGCGATCGAAAAGGCTGCTTCCAAAACGGCAGGAAAGCTTCTGGATGCAATAATCAAGGATTGGCAGGGGCAGCTTAATAATGGAACACCGATCAATGTTACTGTAAACGGTGTTTCAGTATTCAAACTGAAAAATGCAGTGATCAATTCCATTAAGGGTCTGGCAGGTGTAAGTGCCGTTAGAGAGAGAACCTGGAACGGGCAGAGCTCCATACTGATAATCGATGTGCAGTACAAGGGGAACACAGATGGATTCTGTTCAAAAGTAGACGGGTTCAAATTCAAGGGCGGTGAGGGCAGTCTGTCTGTTACAGCTGTAAATGGCCAGGATGTCACACTTGCTGCAAGTGCAAATTAAATATGCAAAGTATTATCAGAAAAAAGACCAGGCAGATAAAAGTTCGGGGGATTGAGATCGGGGGCGGTGCTCCCGTTGTAATACAGTCAATGACCAACACCAGGCCATCAGACATCGATGGTACACTGGCTCAGATAGAAAACTTGATAAAAGCAGGATGTCGCATTGTGCGGCTGGCTGTTCCGGATCAGGCCGCGGCAGAATCGTTTAAAGCGGTAAGGGACCGCACAGATGTTCCCCTTGTAGCCGACATTCATTTCGACTATCGCCTCGCAATTGCCGCAATTGAGGCCGGTGCCGATAAAATCAGAATAAATCCCGGAAACATTGGATCTGCAGACAGGGTGAAGGCGGTGATAGAGGCCGCGCGGGCTGCAGGAATTCCGGTCCGTATCGGTGTAAACTCCGGATCTCTGGAAAAGAGACTTCTTGAGAAACATGGCGGACCCACACCTGAGGCGCTTTTAGAGAGCGCGCAGGGCTATATTGACACTATGGAAAAATTGAATTTCGGGAATATAATTCTGTCAATAAAGGCCAGCGATGTTGTCACTACGATAAAAGCCTGCCGGCTGCTCTCTGAGCACACCGATGTTCCTCAGCATATTGGTATTACCGAGTCGGGCACTGTGAGGAGCGGTTCTATAAGGTCCGCTGTGGGAATCGGGACCCTGCTTGCCGAGGGAATTGGGGATACAATCAGGGTATCACTCGCCGGTGATCCGGTTCAGGAGATCTTTGTGGCCAGGGAGATTTTAAAATCACTTGGTCTGGCAGAGGGACTGGTGGTTATTGCCTGTCCAACCTGCGGCCGAACACAGATTGATCTGGCATCACTTGCCCGGAAGGTAGAGGAGATGGTCTCGGGCATAGAAAAGCCGATCAAAATTGCTGTTATGGGCTGCGTGGTGAACGGTCCGGGCGAGGCCAGGGATGCAGATATCGGGATTGCCGGTGGAAAAGGCGAGGGGCTCGTTTTCCTTAAAGGAAAGCCTGCTGTTAAGGTTCCAGAAGATAAGCTGCTTGAGACTTTCAAGGAATACCTCAACAAAATTTAATAATGCTTCAATGGGAAAACTTTGAAAGTGTCCCGGCTTAATAACTAAAACGTTTCGCCTGCGCGTTCTCGATTTGAAACACTTTCAGGAAATGTTAATCCTCTGTCAGATCAGATTTTTCCTGCTATTAAACCTGCTTCTTTATCACAATGATCAGGTTATCTATTTTTTTGCCTCTGTTTGTGACTTTCCTTACTATAACATGACTTATGCACCCGGATCAGGGCGGAATTGCGCTTATCCCTTGTGCATAAAGGCTTTCACAAGTCGCAGATGTTCCACCGGTGTGGTGCACCTGCGATTTGTTCAACCCTTTCTGCTACAAAATCTAAACACACTTCACCCTTCCTGGATACATGACTCAGGTATTATGTAGTTTCTAAGTAGACTGAAAAACACTATTTTTTGTGTTACAGGGAAAATTGTGTAATGCAATGTCATTTCACTGCAATGATTATCCTGAAGGTCGCAGTCAGGGAGAATAAAAAATCGTAATATGTTGAGATGATAAGGTTTTGAGACATCACAGATCTTATCGACAAGGTGATAAGATCAAGATACCTGAAAGCCTCAGCGCTCAACAGATCAGACTATTAAGGGTACCTCTAAATATTCAGTTTTCAAGCGAGGCCGAGCGAGAA
>CAYLVN010000215.1:0-6051 GCA_964387115.1 uncultured Fibrobacter sp. | reverse complement strand
CAAGCCTTATCATCTCAACATCTTACGGTTTTTTGTTCTCCCCAACTGCGACTTTTAGGTTAAAGGGCAGGAAGCTCTCCATGCCCTTAGAAGAGAACCCTTCGGATAAAGAAAACAATTTTCTGTGCTGAGATGAGGTATAAAATGCGTTTTTTCGTACTTCCCATTCTGTGCTTCTGTTTTTCCATAGCCTCTGGTGAATTGACAGCCATTAAAATTGATGAGACATTAATCACAGACAATGCGTCCCAGTGGCGCGACAGCAGGTACGGTAACCTTTATCTGAACAGCTGCTCTTTTCAGCAGGATGCACTGATAACCTTTAACGGCTGGCAGTATGCGGTATTTTATTCCACAGATCGATACATAACGGTTGCACGGCGGAAAGTTTCCTCGAAAGTCTGGGAAAGCTGTGAATTGACCGATTACAAGCAGAGTGTAAATGACAACCACAATACAATATCAATGGGAATCTCTCCCGCGGATGGACGGCTCCATCTCTCTTTTGACCATCATACGACTACCCTTCATTACAGGATGTCGGTTGCAGGGCTGTTGTCGAACCCTGACAATTTTCAATGGAACAAAGCGCTTTTTTCTCAAGTAAACAACATTCTTGATGGAGAATCCGTTACTTCAGTTACCTACCCCCGATTTATCACAGCACCTGACAGTACTCTTGTTCTTACGACACGAATCGGCACAAGCGGGGATAGCGATAATAGAATATGGAAATATAAAAATGACGGCACATGGAGGAATCTGGGACAGTTTGTTGAAGGTGACTACAATGGTGGGAATTGCACAGCATATTTTCATGGTTTACAATTTGATAAAAACAACCGGCTCCATGCCGCCTGGTGCTGGAGAGAGACTGGAAGCGGTGAAATGAACCATGATCTCCTGTATGCGACAAGTGACGACTATGGCCTCACCTGGCATGATAATGCGGGAACTGTTGTCGCGCGGGCAGGAAGCCAATTTATCAGTCAGAATACCAGATCGTGCAGAATCTGGACAATCCCAACCGGCGCAGGACTGATCAACCAGGAAAGCATGGCTGTAGATAAGCAGAGACGGGTTCATGTGCTTTCACGGGAAAATGTTTCAGGAAAAAATATGCAGATGCATTATTTCAGGGATACAACAGGAACCTGGCATCGTATCAATACCAACATACCCACAAAAATATGGGACAACCGCTCAAGCATTGCATTTGACGGCGAGGGAAATGTTTACGCGATCATGCCTCATATCAGTATCGCAGGTGCATCGGCTGAAAGCGGGTATTCTGACTGGAGTATTCTTACGAGTCAGGATGACGGAAACTTCTATTATTCAGAACCTCTGATCAGCATGACTGAAATTGACAACAAAAGCAGCAGACTTTATGTCTTTGCACAAAAAGGGTTTTCAACACTCCAGAAATGGAAAAACGTCTCTAATGTCAATATTGGACCGGAAGTGATGAATGCTGGTAAAAACGCATATTGCCAGAGCAGTTCAGGCAACTGGACAAATTTCAAGTTCACTTTCAGGTTGAAAATTACAGAAATAGCGGCTGGAGTATGCTTCAGAGTTCAGGACAGCACAAATTTATATATGTGGCAATTCAACGCTGATTCCGATCTTCTGAGATTCCATGTCAGAAAGCAGGGAACCTGGACAGTGCTGAAAGAGACACCATGTAATATTGACATAAACACAGAATACAGAGTAGAAATTGTTGCTGATGGTGGAGCATTCAAATGTACGATCAATGATCAGAAAGCCGATTCCGTCTACGATGCATCTGTAACATCCGGCGGCATAGGTTTTCGGTCAGGAAGAACAGAATCTTTCATTGTGGATGATGTTCATGTGTCAGCAGTGCCATCCAATGCCCTCCTTTTTTCGGATGATTTCACTACCCGGGCATCACTTACATCCCCTGAAATCAGCTGTCTTGAGTATACGTTAAATGGAGAACCGGTCTCGCTAAACAGGAATATCATTTCAAGACAGATGGAAACTGCGTATCCTTTGATGAAGGCAGGTCTCTCCGCTCTCAATAATCATCTCACTATCTCTTGTGAACTCTCAGAAAAATCGGATCTATCTCTCTCTTTTTTCAACCCCCTGGGGGTACTCCTGAAAAAAATTACTGTGAACAATATGCAGAAGGGTACAAACAGTGTGGTTGTCGGTGACAAGATTCAGGTACCAGGTATCTGTTTTGTACACATAAGAGCAACAGGCGTAAGTGGAAAGAGGGAAGAATCCCTGTTAAAATTTACCGGGCCGGCCCGGATGCATAAGTCAGGTAATACAAGACCGGGTCTTTGAAGTATGGACCGATTCAGGTGAGAATGGAAGGATTGCGTCTGCAAAACTTCCAGCCAGACTTCAAAGAGTAATTTCTATCAGGAGTTCACCCGGGTCATGATATAGTTTTATTAAATGCGGGTTGTTCAACTTATTTTGCTGTTTCTCTCTATTTGCCTCTCTGCAGAACTCCAGTTTGAGGGTCCTTTACCGCCTCATCTTGACACGATCTCTTTAAATAAAGAATACAGGCGAATACATGCTCTGATAAATCCCGCTCAACCTGTTGATTCTTCCCCTGTCATCATACGATTCTACAGCCGTTCTGATGCAAAGATATTGGGAGTAAGGCTTCCTGAATGGGGTGGTGGCGGTGCAATAGGAAAAGACACCATAATAATACCTGTCGATAAGAATTATGCTTTTTTCAATACAGATTTCCAGAGGATCGCGGCACACGAACTGGTTCATATTGTCCTGGTCAGATCTTATGGAATACTTCGGGTTCCACGATGGTTTCATGAGGGTCTGTCGATGGCACTCTCAGGTGAGATCTCCTTTGATGAAAGCGTAATTTTGTCAAGAGCCATTTTAACCAGTTCGCTTCTGCACCTCGATTCAATAGAAAATCTGAACAGGTTTGATCACTGGAAAGCACAGCTCTCTTATTGTCAAAGCCATTTCGCGGTTTCCTTTCTTATTGATACATATGGATACGATCTGCTCCCTGAACTGCTTTCAGCGACTAAGCGAAGAAGAAACTTTGAGGCTGCGAGTCTGGAGGTGTTCGGGTTAAGCACCAGGGAATTTGAAAAACTTCTACAGATTGAGATTCAAAAGCGTTATAAGTATCTGTTTCTTATCTCAGATTATTCTCTTTTCTGGGTAGGCGGTGCGCTTTTATTGATCGCCGGCTTTATAGTAACACGCATAAGGAATCGTTCGAAATCAAAGCAGATGGAGTTACAGGAAGAAATTGACAGACTGCAAGAAATAGAAGATATGGAGAACGGAAACAGAGAGGAAGAGTAACGGTTTTCAACCATCATTTCAGTGTAAAGTGTAAACCTGCAGGAGTAATAACCTTGAACATGCACATTTAAGTTCCACAATACATCACTGCTATTCCAGCCAGAATCCCCATAAGCAGTAAAGCTCTGGTCTTTACATTTTTTTCCTTGAACATAAGTACCCCGGCAGTGAATGAAATGACAACATTTGAGCGGCGAATGGTAGAGATCAAAGAGATTAATGCTCCGGGAAATCCAATCGCATAGAAATAGATAAAGTCCGCTGTGACAAGGAACACTGCAATAAAGAGAATGCTCCATCGCCACACAAACGGTGTGGTTGATTTTCTTGCTGGATACCACACAAGCAGCAATACAGGTATCATCACCACAACCTGATAAACCGAAAACCAGGCCTGCACTTCCATTCTGTCAAAACGCTTAATGAGAAATTTATCGTACAATGCGCTGCATGATCCAAGTACTGTGCCGATGATCATGAACCAGACCCATTTATTGTTCCTGAAAGAATAGCCCTCTTTACTTCCGGCGAAAGAAAACAGGTAGAAAAAGATCAGCGAGACAATCAGTCCTGTCCACTGCAGTAAAGAGAGCCGCTCGCCCAGAAGCACTATTGCGCCAATTATGGTCCATATCGGAGCGGCTGAACGGATCGGAGATGCTATGGTCAGGGGCAGATGCTTGAATGCAAAGAATGTGAAAATCCAGGAGCTCACAACCAGCATCGCTTTGAGGAAAATGAATTTCTGAACTGCAAATCCTGAGAAAGGTACATGAAGAAAGTGCCCTCTTGAGAGATCCGGGGCAGCAAACGAAAAGAGAATCAGTGGCAGAAAGATGAGCGCGCCGGTAAGGTTGGAAACGAAAAGTACCGGAAGTACGGCATTTTTCTCGAGTGATCTTTTCCGGAAAACATCGTAAATACCAAGACTTATTGATGAACAAATTGCGAGAATAATCCACATAATATAAAATTACCAGTACTATCTGAACTTATGCATCCGGCGTGTCCTGAACCGGAGCATTTGTCAGGTAAAGTGAGTGCTTCAGACCGGCTATATTTCTACTTCAGTCTCATTTGCCCAGATCTCCTCCGGCTTCTGCCTTCTGGTAATCAGTACATGTGAACCATCAGAACGTATCATTGCCTCTGCACAGATGGGCCGACTGTTGTAGTTCTTTGCGCTCATGGTTATTCCGTATGCTCCAGCACCTGTGATTGCCACGTAGTCTCCGATCTGTGCCTCGGGTAGCTTTACTGTCGATAGTCTTTCGGGATCACCCTCGAAAGGAGTGAAAATATCTCCACTTTCACAACATGTACCTGCAACAACATACTCTTTCTGCACCTGCTCCCCTCTACCCAGCAGAATTATCGGATGTCGCACACCGTAAATCATTGGACGAAGCAGTTCTGTCATGGAGGAATCGAGTTTCAGAAAATTGTACCCGTCTTTTCCGGTATCAACCATGTCACAGATCCGGGAAACCAGAACACATGAATTGGCCGCCAGATAAGTTCCAGGTTCAATCTCCATCTGCAGCTTCCTTCCGGTCTCATCCGCAAACGATCTGAACGCATCACATACAACCGGAAACACGCTCCCGAAATTCATCGAGTTCTCAGGATTGTTGCGGCCGATCCTGTATCCCCCGCCCATGTTT
Organism: uncultured Fibrobacter sp.; assembly: GCA_964387115.1. Lineage (GTDB taxonomy): Bacteria > Fibrobacterota > Chitinivibrionia > Chitinivibrionales > Chitinispirillaceae > JAAYIG01. The sequence continues at coordinate 1,051 of CAYLVN010000215.1, read as the reverse complement.
ACAACTGTTACATCAGGCATCTTTTTTACAACATTGAGTGTCAATTGAGCTGCCTTCTGCCAGATTTTCCAGTCACTGCCCGACCCTACATGAGTATGTACATGCGTTATTTTCAGTGAGTATTCACGTGCAATGACCAGAACCTTGTCCAGGTACTGATGCCATATGCCAAAAGAAGCGGACGGACCGCCTGTATTTGTCCTGTTGTTGTGCCCTGAACCCAGACCCGGATTTATTCTTACCGACAATGGACGGTTACTTCCGGGAAAGCACTCACCATAATTTCTCAACTGCAATAACGAGGTGGCATTGTACAGCACTCCCATCCCCACAAGTTCCTTCAACTGCTCTGCATTGAGCGGTTCCTGGCTTGTAAGGGAGATTTTATCGGCACTGATCCCCGCTGCCAGAGCCCTCTTCACTTCATAATAAGATGAGGCATCTATGTACAGTCCCATGCTGTCAAAAATTTTCAACACAGCTTTGTGAGAATTAGCCTTCATGGCATATCTGACCTTCAGGCCAAAGGCATTGGGAGCATTAAGTGCCTGTTGTGCATATTTTCTGTAAGAATTCTCATCATGTATGAAAACCGGTGTACCTGTTTTCTTCGCTATCTTTATCAGTTCCGCATGCGAAGCAAACGTCAGCGCTTTTTGAAAATCAACCATTCTTTTCTCCATCCGGCCTCAGATATCTTAGCATTTGGATAACTGTATCGTATCCAGATTATCCTCTGAACCCGGATTCACAGGCAGAGTAAAATACATGAAATGCAGGTTTGATATGCAGGTATACACTGATCATCGGTTTTTTCGGGGCATAAGACTCTTGCAGGTGAAAAAGTGTGTACTTTTATGGGAACCTGACGAGGCATAACAAAGGTGTTGATTGTGCCCCTGAAATTGTGAGTTTAACCTGCTAAGTTACTATTTCACCCAAGGTGACTTTGGGACTCTCCACGGATTCATTTAACGTGTTAAGTCACTCTTTCACCCCAGAGGTGACCCTGGGACTCCACACAGATCCATTTAACAAGTTAAGTCACTCT
>CAYLVN010000214.1:0-6073 GCA_964387115.1 uncultured Fibrobacter sp. | reverse complement strand
TATATCGGAAATATTATTCCGGTGTTTTTAGGAAATTATTTTCCGGTGCAGACATCCAGTTGCTTATAATTATACCTCCATGCCTTTTTTTTGTCAAATCTAATCTGAGAGTATTAATACCACTCTAATTAGAACACGTAATTTAAAATAGATAACCCCTTCCAATTGTCTGCTAATTTGCGTATACTAACAAATGATTGACTCTTTGTACATTCAATTGTTAATAACAGAAAGGCAACATTATGAAATTTAAATTAGATAACGGTGAAATTATTGAAAGTAAGATAGTTGGAGAACCACCCAGGGATTTGAAATGGCTGTATGAAACAGCTTTTGAAGTTAATGGAAAAAGTGTCTGGTTACTTAAACAATCTATGGTCTGGGAATACAAAACCGATCAGATGGAACTTCGGAAACCTCCCAAATTCTATAGAAAAGTTGGAAATAATTTTTACGTTTTAGAACCGAATAAGGCTTCTGAACTATAAAGAAGAGAGAGCTTTTGAAGCGTATTTCTTAAACCATAACTGATAGTGCCTCCAGTCTATCTCAAGATTTACGCTTCCTTTTACAGAAAGAGAAAGAAGAATTATGTCAAAAAGATACAATTTCAGATTAAACCCCAAAAGAATCAAAGATAACCGTGTTATGCAGTTTTTAGAAGAGAGAAAAAAGGCAGGATATTCTTATACTGATACTATTGTAAAGGCTTTAGATTTATTAAGAATAAAGTATGAGTTATAATAAATGCAAACGGCTCAATTGACCAGGTATTCCAAAAAAATTTTTTTTGGTATTTTCATGGGTATATGGTTTATACGCAATGTTGGGTTCTGTACTTTATTAAATGTCGTCAAATTCATCAATAATATTCTGTGCAGTCACTGGATTTCCAAATCCAATTATGCTTTCAATTATCGCTGCTAAACTTAACTTATTTTTTGTCTTGAAAGCCAATAAATAAAGTAAGGCTTCTGAAGTCAAAAGAATAAACCTTTTAATGTCTGTATTCCAAGTAATTTCATTTATAAAATTGTCAAAATTTGTTTTAAATTCGCCAAGGGACAATTCACAAGCCTTAAATTGGTTAATGATTTCCTTAAGACTATCTATTGCCACAAGTCTCAAGTTATCAATATCAGGCCACTCATTTCCTTTCGTGTCTAATACAATTTGGTTTGAACTCATATAGTCGTCCCAAATCTCTTTAATCTTATCTGTTTTTTCTTTATCTATCATTTGTCATTCTCCTTGTGTTATGTCGTTCTTAGTATAGCACCCGACTTCTTGTAAGAAGCTTGCGTCACATAGAATGTACAAGTGCATCTTGTGTAACTCTGAATCCACTTTATTAATAAGATAATTAACAACTACAGATTATACCATTTGAGGTGGGAAAATTGAGTCAAGTTTCTGTCACGGCAACCCTATTACGAATCCATAACATGACCAAAATATGAAATTCAGAGTATTTTGAAGCATATTTCCACAACCGACAATCGGATCTTTTTCAGCTTAATTAAACCCCCAAGTTGTATAGTTCTGGTATTCGATTTTGAGGTAAAAAGTGTCCACCAAAGTGTCCACTCGGTGGACAGGTGTCCACCAAAACAGGGGTTTTGAGGGTAATTAAGGGGTAGATTAGTAGTAGATAATTTTTAGCGGCCAGAAATAAAAAAGGCTTCTAACTCCTTAAATTTCAAGTATTTAGAAGCCAATTTTATGTGAACTAAAAATACGGCCATAGGGAGTCGAACCCCAAACCTTCTGATCCGTAGTCAGATGCTCTATCCAATTGAGCTATGGCCGCTTGATCTATATAATAACATGGCACAATTATGGTGCCATGGAAAGAACAGAAGTAAGGTGTTAAAATAAGATGTGCGCGGAAAGCGAGCAAGTTTCTTACCGCATAGGGTTTTCCATCCAAGATACTCCCAACCAGTCACTCAGAATTCTCTAGTGGATTCAATCTGCCTTCAAAAATTGCCCCGCCTCGATATCAACCCACTCCCCTTCAGGCAGATCCCCCAGCGTGTACTGCCCGAATCGCCATCTATGAAGCTCTGTGACTGTATTTGAAACAGCCTCAAACATCCGCTTTACCTGATGATACCTGCCTTCGGTGATGACAAGATCGGCATGGTGATCATCCAGTATCTTCAGTTCTGCAGGAAGACAGGGCGACTCTTCTCCCTGGAGCATAAGCGTTCCAGAGGCAAATATCTTTACAATTTCCCGGTCAAGGGGTTTTTCGACCTTTACCCGGTAAGTCTTTTGAACACTCTTTTTAGGCGAAGTGAAATCGTGAACAAGATGGGTAATATCTGTCAGCAGAATGAGGCCGGTTGTGTCTTTGTCGAGCCGTCCGATACTTGAAACAATAGGATTGCGGAAAAGCCAGATCTCAGGAAGCAGATCGTAGATACGGGGCCCTTCACTTGATTCATGAGAACAGACGTACCCGGCGGGTTTGTTAAACATCACTAATAGACCGTCAGGGTGATCTAAAGGCTCATCCTCAAAGAGCACACGGGATGGTTCCGCTTTAAATGAGGGGTCCTTTATTACACTGCCGTTTACCTTCACCAGCCCTTTTTTAATCAGCTTTTTAGCCTCATTGCGCGTTGAATATCCACAATTTGCAAGTACCTGATCCAGTCTTTTAAGCATCTCTCTTTCCGGTCTATGGTAAATTTTATAAATATACGGTTCTAAAATAATCTTTAACCAGACCTGCCGCACCTCAGCACAGAGTTTACCCTGAGCAGAAACCGGAAGGTAAAGGCAATCATCTTGAAAATTGCACACGGCGCAGTGCCTTACCGGGCTATTCTTCTCGAATCATCAATCTTTTTCTGACTTCATCGATTTTCGCAATTGCAGCCGGTGTGCCGGAATTTTCAGGCCAACCGCTATTCTGCTATCGCGGCTTGTGCACGAAGGAGGTCGTGGAGAGTAAGAACCCCTGCAAGAGTCGTTTCCGTTGAGTCGGTTATGACCAAAAATCCATGGGGAGAATGCATAAACCGGTCCGCCGCTTCCTTTACTGTCGAATCTATACCTGTGATACAGACTTCAGCGATCTGGGGTTGTCCGCCTGAAGAGAGAGCCAGTTCAATTGACTCTCTTGTCAGAAGACCGGCTATATTATTATCCCGAATAAAAGGAAATCGTTTATAAGGTGTTGAAGACAGAACAAAACTGAGTTTCTCCGGTTCTAAAGAATCCACCACTACCGGCCTGGTGCTCATGATGTTTGAAACGGTAATGTTCTGCCAGCTTTGAAGATCCCTTGGCGGCTTTATTTTCAGAAGTTCATGCCCGTCCTGCAAAAGTAAAGCATCGTAGAGATTGTGTTTCCCGGCCAGATTGCCAACCAGTTGACTGACCACAGCAGCCAGCATCAGCCCGGGCACAATCTCAAACTGATGAGTCATTTCGAAAACTATAAGTGTTGATGTAAGGGGTGCCCGTATCACTGCTCCCAGACAGGCACTCATTCCTATTGTGGAAAGTATAACATGATCCGAAGCGGTTGCCGGAAGCCACAGAGACGCCAGACCGGAGATCAGGGCACCGCACATTCCGCCGATAAAAAGCGTTGGCGAGAAGATTCCGCCACAGCCCCCGAAAGCGTAACTGATCACAGTGGCAGCCAGTTTTCCCACCAGAAGAATTCCGGCGATCCACCAGACTGTGCCATTTACAAGAGAGTCTGAAAGATCGTTGTAGCCTAAACCGAAAATACCGATTTTCCCGGTAGCAAGGAAGACTGCCGATCCGATTATCCAGGTAAGAACACCGCCGACACAGGGACTTAACCATCCCGGGTAAAGCTTTGATTTTTTTGTTCCAGGACGAATACGCAGTATCGATCTCTGAAAGAGTACACCAAGAAAAGAGGAAATGATAGCAACCAGGGGAATCAGTATATAACTCAGCCAGTGTTCACTCACGACATTCGGAAGTGTAAAGGAGGGCTGTTTTCCCACCAAGGCATAAACAGTCAGCGCACCGAAAAGCGAGGCCAGAACGACACGGCCAAGATATCGGGTGTTAAGATCATTAATGAGCTCTTCTATACAGAAGGTAATGGCGGCAAGAGGGGTGTTGAATGCGGCAGCAAGTCCGGCTGAGGCACCTGTAGCCAGTGCCGCTCTTCGCTGTCGTTTAGGAGTTCCTGTCAGACCGGAAAGCCATGATGCTATCCCGCTTCCAAGAAATATCGTCGGGCCCTCTCTCCCCAGGCTCGCCCCGCCGCCTACACTGATTATCCCGGCAATAAACTTGATTATTACAGTTTTGATGGGAATAAACCCGAGATCTTTCCAGTAAGCAGCTTTGGCCTGGGGTATGCCGCTGCCCGCTGCTGAAGGATTTTTCTTTAATAGCAGGGCGACTGCAAACGAGGATGTTATAGTGAAAATAAAGCTCAGAATCAGAAAAGATCCGGTCGATAATGAAGAAGCCCTTATATAGAGTGCCTTGAATACTGCATTAATGAGAAGCATAAACAGCACCGCACCGCTCGCGGCTGCCAGACTGAGCACTAATGTCTGAACTGTTGTCCTTATGTTCTCAGGAAGTTTGAATAAATATTGAAGAGCTCTTTGATGGCTTTGCTGAAAAATTTTCATAGTTGGAAAAACAACCGACACTCAAAGGTACTTCTGCTACGCATTAACACTTATATGGCCATTAATAGAGGATGTTAAATCAATACCCTTATCAGGGTGCATAAGTAGAGTTTGAGCTCCGCCTTTCGATGAAAAATCTAACCCGGCTGGATACAGCCGCTCTATAAAAATAATACCTGAATAATCTTCCGAACCAAAAAGAAAGAATACTGAGTGGGCCAGGACAGCAAACATACCCGGAGAAAATTTCAGTGTGCTTCTGTGGCACCGAAGAGAAAATGAATCTGAAGGAACGAGAACCGGCTTAAAAGTATCGGAAAAGAACACTGAGAAAACCCGGGATGAAAATGAAAGCGGTAAAGAAGTTTGCTTCCATTTTAACCTTCCACACCAAAAAAAAAGGGCCCCATGGGGCCCTGTAGGTATTGCTTATAACTACTATCAGATGTTATTCATTTTTAGCCTTGAAGTTCGGAAGGAACTTGTTTGCGTTTAAAGAATCATTAGAGAAATGGGAGATAGCGCTGGCGCTGTCAACTACTGTCTTCAGATAAGATGAAGCTGCAAACTTACCCATTGCGACTAGTGCTGTTGCCTTATATTCTCCGTCTGTAGTACCATCCCATCCCCACCAATTGGTACTGTCAGGAGCATCAAAAACCAAATCCCCTAACGCACCGATCTTTCCAGTCTCAGCAACACTTGCCAGCTGTGCAGATTCGTATGCTGCCAATACGGGCGGAGCCTCGCTCATCTTTGCTTTTGCAGAAGCATTTGTAAATTTCGGAATTGCCAGAGCCGCCAGAATACCCATAATTACGATGACAACCATAAGCTCAATCAGTGTAAAACCTTTATTTCTACTCATAATTCCTCCTCAAGTTTGATCAAAAGTTAAAATAGGTGAATTAAAACAGAAAATAACCCTGTTTTGCTCCCCCTTTCCCGAGCAGTCCTGATTTGAACGCTCAACTGAAGTTCCTGATTATGTCTAAAGTATACAGTTCAGAAAAATTAAAAATCAAGATATATTTAAAAAAAGTCACAAGTCACAGGTCACAGGTCACAGGTCACAAGGCACAAGTTAAGAGTTAAGAGTTAAGAGTTTCAAAGGAATATTTTTACTATCATATTTCTGTTATCAGATTTCCCCTTTTCTTTATCCCAGGCTGCCCTGAAAGGGCACTCTATACCAGCGAAGGGCAACGCCCTGTCGCCAGTGCGACCGCAATGCCGTTTGCAAATGTGATAAATATACCTGGCCTTCACAAATGGTGGACAACAAGGGGTGATAGCGGAAGACCGGCATCCGCGACGGGCTGGAGCGCAAGAGGGAACGCCCTCTTCCAGAAACTCTTCAATCTCAGTTTTTTCTTTTAGGATTTTATGGTTTGGCCGGAGGCCCTTTATTGGTGAGCTTACAGCCGTCGTTG
>CAYLVN010000213.1:0-6120 GCA_964387115.1 uncultured Fibrobacter sp. | reverse complement strand
AAATTACGCCTTAAAAACAGCTGGGATCAGACTTTTATTTTCAAACTTTCCCGACCCTTTTATACTCTTGAATACAAGGCTTCATCGGTAAGTAAGGTAACTCTTCCTCCTGATTTCGCCGGAGATTCTCATCTTAAGAAATTCCTGCACGATTCCTGCAGCATGCAGGAAGCTAAAAATACTCCTGCGGATCTGGCGATCTTCATACTGAATCAGGTGTCAAGTTATGACTACACTGAAACAGAAGAAGTGGGGTTAAAGATTACCGCACAGATAACAGTCAAAGGGCTCTCTTTAGATCCAGTCAAAACCGAGCAGGAAACACTTACATATGAGAAGAGATACGATATCAGTAACGATATCCCTTATGGCCTCTTTTTCTGGGAAGCAAACCAGAAGTTGAGGGAAGCTATAAAAAATGCCATGAACCGCCTCTGACCTACTCTTCAGCGGCATCATTCTGAGGATGATTGGGCATATCGACACTGGGAGGACTTGAGAGATAGAGCCTGCGGGCAATATCTCTTATAAAGAGTCGGGCCTGTCTGGCCTTTTCCAGAGTACCCTTGATATCTTTTCCATGTGATCCTGAGAGTTCCAGAATGATCCCGCCGTGGAAATTTGTTTCAGCGAGCTCATATAACACCCTTGCCCAGTCTATAGTACCTTTTCCGGGCGCAAGATGATCATCGGAGGTTCCGTAGTTATCATTAGCGTGTACCACCTGTAAATGTCCGGATAGTTTGTAAAGTACGTTATATAGATCTCCGGAAAGAGTGGCATGACCGGTATCCAGGCAGGTGGTGATATTGAGACATTCCATGGCACCCATGATCCAGAGCATATCACTGGTGCTCCCGAAAGGCAGGTGAGGAAGCATATTTTCCAGTGCGAGTCCCACACCCAGCAATTGACATTTTTTAGCTACTTTATTGAGCACATCTGCAGCATTTCGAAGCCGCTGCATCCTTTCATCAATAGAAAAACAGAGATTTTTATCTGGTCCCGGATGAATGATAAAGTGACGGACATTCATAACTGAGGCCGCTTCCGCAGCAGCCATCAATTCATTGAACGAATAATCGCGGTGAGCCTGGTCCGGTGAAGAGATATCAACATCTATGAAGGGTGCATGGAAAGAATATGCCTCCATGCCCAGTTCCTGAAGCCGCCTGGCAACCAGAGAGACAGTGCCGATATCGTGAAAGTTAAGGTGACCCGGTGAAGAGCAGATTTCAACCATTCCAAACCCACCATCCCTGACAGGTTCAAGGCAGTCAAATATGCTCATCTGGTAAAAGCAGCCCGTTGAGAGGCCAACTGGCCAGTCGCTCATTCTTAACCCTTTCCAAAAGAGATGATCTATGTTTTTCCAGTGTACAGTTGTTATCTGGATTAAAGCAGAACTGCATTTTTTTTATGGAAGAGCAGTTAAAATGTGCTAACTTGTCTCGTCCGGTTTTTATCAGTGCTGTAAAAACTCTGGTGTAGAAGTCGGCCCTGGTTGATGCATCATAGAAGTACCATTCCCTGCCCCAGCCGTAATTGCGCTCATATTTTGACCTTACCAGACCGGCAATATGAATCGGATGCCATCCAAGAGAAAGGAGCACCCTGACCACCTGTCTGATGCCGGCTGGTTTCAAGAGTAAATCGTTAGGATTTTCGAGTATAAAGCGGATACAGGGAGGAAGGCTCTCTACAGGGAACAGATCATAGGTATGGGGCCAGTTTTCAGGCTGCTCCTGTTTGAGTGAGTAGTACCAGTCATGAAATTTTGCGATATCTGAGCGCTCATAGGCATTTATGAGATTTAGCATCTGTTTTGAGTTGTCTGGGATCTGAGTAGAGGCTCGGGAGGCAAGCTCTATGGCTTTCTTATGGTCCCGCATCGTTTCAATTCCCTCCTGCAGATCCATTTCGAAAAGAGGAACAGAAACCATCGATGGTATCTTATCCCAGAGTTCATCATTCAGGATACCGCCTTTTTGCCAGGGTTTAAGGTATACGCTGAACGGGACACGGATAAGACGGGTGTTGAGAAGGTCTCCATACTCCGTAATGTCAAGAGATATCATTTCTCTGCCCCTCTGCTGCGGCACGACCTCAACGGCAGAGAGCTCAACTGGAAGAGTGCTGTCCTTTTGCGCCTGATCCCTGACTCTTAAAGCCAGATACTCCATAACCAGCGCAAGACCGGAAAAAGCCGCACCCAGATCCGGCTCAACAGGCATATTTACAGGGGGTAGTCTTTCAGAATAGCGTCTCTCCAGATGTTCAGGAAGACGTCCAATGTGACTTAATTTTCCAAACGCTGCTGAATCACGGTTTATGTGCCATACAAAGTGATGTCCCCTTCCGCTGAGCACATGGAGAGGGGCAATTGCCTGTTCCATCAGTATCTGCTCTATGGCAAGTTCTGCGGGCCGCTGGAGAAAAAAGGCCCTATGGGGGTCCAGGTAGGGTTCAGCCGGAAAGTCAAAATTTACATATTCGATATCAAGGTGAGCGATAAGCCAGTTTCTATCCCACAGCGACCTTGACACATCAAGACCATGTGAGAGGAAAAAATCCAGATCCCCCGGAGTCCTCATCTCCCAGCCATTCTCCGCATCAGAATCACACTGGGCAATAAACATGCACGTCGCCGAATCGAGGCTTTTTCCTCCCAGAAATTCAATAATTCTGGTTCTTATATTTTTGTCTTTATAGTAGGAGATCAGATCCATTTTGATCACCCGGAGATGTAGTTTCCTTTGCCTATGACTAACTTTATATACGGTCCGGAAATCAGTGGTGAGGGTCCGTTCTTAAAACTCACACCGTTGCGGTACCATGTGCTCTGAGAGGTTAGATCTACAAGAAATCCCCCTTTGAGACCAACCGTAAAAAGCCCTCTTCCCCTTTTCTGATGAAAAACATGCATCACTGCTCCCCCACAGCCGGTGAACACCGCGGGAAGCCAGTAAACATCCGATGTCAACGCGACATTATTTGACGTAAATTCAAGCTCGTCAGGATGATGAGAGAAACGCAGAAGAGATGCTCCGATATTGAAAAACGGATACACTTTCCAGGAACTTCCAGGCATATTGAAATTTACCCCCATTGCCAGGTTGCCATATGCACCGAAAAGAGATGCCTGTGAGTTACCTTTCTCCCTTGTCCTCCAGAGATAAGTCCCGATAGCACTCTCCAGGATAAGGTCCTGAACTAAAAGATGAGACCCTGATTCAATTGTCAGAGGTCTGGAAGAGAACCCGGGCAGCTTAAGAGATCTCATGGTCTTATTCAGCGAGGATAGATCGAGCTTAGCCGTGCCGATTTCACCATAGTTTATCCGCTGCATGTCGGTAGTCCACTGCTGCTCCTGAGAGGTAACGGAAGAAACCAGAAACAGAGAAAACAGAACTCCTTTACAAATACCTGTCAACTGCATGCTGCCTCCTTTTTTTGCACGAGAGATGAAATTTAATTTGACAAGGTTCAAATCGCATGCCATTAAAGGACCGCTCTGTTTTCCAATTATTGTCAAAAAAGGAATCAGCAGACTGGCACAAGTATTGAATCAGCTATTATCCTGAAAGCCTTAGCGCTCAGCAGGTTACGGTTTTTTGCCTCATCCAGCTACGATTTTTGGGATTATAAAAACACACAGGAAAAAGCAAATGTACCTTTCAGACGAAATCTCCAGAAAAGCCATCGCATTAGGAAAGCTGACACTGAGAATGACCACCCATGCCGGCTCCGGTCACCCATCAACCAGTCTATCTCTGGCACATATTGTCACAGCCCTGATGTACAAGGTTATGCGCTATGATCCCCAGGATCCATGGAACCCCGCCAGCGACCGGCTGGTTTTAAGTGAAGGGCACGCTGTGCCCATTGTCTATGCCGCTTACGCTGATCTCCAGGGCGCTTGTGGAAACAGCCCGGAAGAAAAGCAGATCCTCTCTACCGAAAACCTGGACTCCTTTCGCCAGATTAACTCCCCACTGGATGGACACCCCAACCCCTCTGCCGGTTTCCCTTTCTTTGACTGTGCAACCGGATCCCTTGGCCAGGGTCTCTCCTGTGCCTGCGGGCTGGCAATCGCGGCAAGATTGAACAAAATCACAAAGAATATCTTTGTCATAATCGGCGACAGTGAATCAAGAGAGGGACAGATTTGGGAAGCACTGGATTTTATCATGGATCAAAACCTCCATACCATCATTCCAGTTTTTAACTGTAACGGAGCAGGCCAGACCGGCCCTGTTTCCAGACAGCAGTCTATTACCGCAATCGATAAAAAACTCAGAGCATGGGGGTTTCGCACAATTGTGATTGATGGCCACAATCCAGGGGAGATCCTGAACGGTTTCAGGAGAGCCAGAAACGCCACGCATCCCTCGGCTGTCCTGGCAAAAACAATCAAAGGATGGGGCGTTAACAGCCTGCAGTCAGGTAACTCACACGGCAAACCGTTGAGTGAAAAACAACTCAAAGAGGCAATCACTGAACTGGATTCTTCAATAAGCTCTCTTTCCATTTCCTCAACCCACAATCACCGCATGCACCCCCAGCCACCTCTCCATATCAGTCTCTCCCCTAAAATGCAGGGAAAAATTTCCGACCCCGATTTTCACAAGCTTCTCTATAACGATCCCTATCTGGAAATGTTCAATAAAGGGCTGATCAGCACCAGAAGAGCATTTGGCCTGGCACTGAGAGAACTGGCAAAGGTTGACCAGAGAATTGTGGCACTTGATGCAGATGTAAACAATTCAACTTTCTCCAGTTATATGGCAGAATCTTTCCCGGAACGTTTCTTTCAGTGCGGAATAGCAGAGCAGAACATGCTTTCAAGTGCATGCGGATTCTCCGCAGGAGGTTATATCCCTTTTGTATCAAGCTTTGCCAAGTTCCTTGTCCGCAGCTATGATCAGCTTGATCTGGCACTGATCTCCAAAGCAAACATCAAACTCTGCGGTTCCCATGCAGGTGTAAATATTGCCTCTGATGGTCCAAGTCAGATGGGCCTCTCAGATATGGGTTACATGAGAACTCTCTCAACATCCGCAAACGACAACGGTGAACCGGCTATTGTGATTTTCAATCCAGCCTGCGCAGTTTCTGCCTTCAAATGTGTGCAGCTGATGGCCGATCGTGACGGTGCCTGCTATATGAGAACTATACGCCAGGATACTCCTTTACTTTACTCGCCGGAAGAATCTTTCAGTATCGCAGGCGCAAAAAAACTCTGTGAGGGAAGTGATGTTGCCATCATGGCATCAGGCTATATGGTTCATGCCTGTAAGGCTGTTGTTGAGGAACTCAGAGAAGCCGGAGTGTACGCAAGTCTCTATGATTGTTACTGCATCCCCATAAACAGCAAAATTGTGGCCGATGCGGCAAGAGAAAACAATGGTAAAATAATCACCGTGGAAGATAACTTTGGAAATGGACTGGGTGCAGAGATCGCCTCGATCATCTCTGCAGATCCTTCCATTAATGCCGTTGTAAAGCAATTGTTTGTCAAAAGGATACCAAAATCCGGCATCACAACCGAAGATGTTCTTGATTTTGTGGGAATGGGTATCTGAAATTAGTCTACCTCAGGGGCCAATCACACCAGTCATCTTATCTATTACTCCGGCAGGTAAACACTTCCCATTACATGCATGCACACAGCCGCTCATGCTGCTTGCCTGAGCAATCTGTGATTAAAATTCAGGTGGCCCCTTCAAGAACACATACCGATGAGGGCATAATGAGTCTTAGTGCGAGGGATTCAGAAAGGGTGAAAATAAAATCTCTTCCTGACGGGCCCTCAAAACCAACAGAGAGATCCTGACCCAGAATAATAGATGCAAATGCTCTCCCGGAGGCTATAAGAACTCCTCCTGAGGAAATTGCCGATGCCTTTATGATGCCGTCGGTGACAAGGGCTTTGAGGTGATCCATTTCCAGGATTTCAGTCTGGGGATAACGACGGAACAGTTTATTATACAGAGCAGTTGAAAGAGCCAGAGAGTAGGGACAGTGAAATCCGGCAGCGTCAAGCTTTTCTACAGCGGCAATTACCGCCTCTACGGCATCACCCACCTGATCCCATTCTTTCAGCTTACTTTTCTGCAC
>CAYLVN010000212.1:0-6139 GCA_964387115.1 uncultured Fibrobacter sp. | reverse complement strand
ATGGAAGCCAAAGCTCTGGCACTGCTTTTCGAGAAGATTCCACCGTGTTATTCACTTAAGGGTGCAATCGGGCACACAAGTGGTGCCGGATCGCTGATGGAAATCCTTTTAGCCTCATGTTTCATGAAGATTGGCAAAGTTCCTCCCACAGCCGGTTTTCAGGAGTCTGGCGTTGATGAGCCGGTTCAGGTATGCGCCCGGGGGCAGGATTTCCAGGGGAATTCTGTTCTCTGCCTTTCTGCCGGTTTTGGAGGGGTTAATGCAGCCGTTGTGTTGAGGGAGTTCAAGGCATGAGCCACACAAGGATGTATGTAAATGGTTTCTCGGCTCTTCACAAGAGTGGAATATTCACAGCAGAAGGTCTGAGAGCCTGGGGAGGCGATCAGAACGGACCAGCAGATGTAAAACGTGATCAGGTACTTTCATCCCCCTTCCCTTCATTTGGAAAACTTAACATCCCTGATAAACTGGCATTCAGTTCCGGCGCTTCCGCGCTGTCTAAAGTGAGTGAACCGGGCGGTGATAAGACCGGCATTTGCATGTGCATTCCACAGGGATCACTCTCAACAGATCTGTTCTTCATGGACTCCGTTAATAAAGGGTTTCCAAGTCCGGCGTACTTTTCGGCAACTCTTCCATCGTCAACAATCGCCGATCTGGCGATCTATTTCAAACTAAAAGGACCCGATAGAATTATCTGCGGTGGCGATGCTCCTGCACTGTCAGCACTGGACACTGCAGCCTACTGGCTCACAAAGAGAAAGGCAGATAAGATTCTGTGGATCTCTGTCTGGGAGAAGTCTCCAATCAATGAAAGCAGTGAATCCGATTGTGCGGCTTCGATGTTCCTCTCTCTGGAACCAGGCCAGGACACTATCTCAGAAATTATACTGGACCTTGAACCCTCCGGACCTGCACCCGATCAGGCAATACTCAACGAACAGGATCTTTTCATGGAGGTAATCGGTGCGTTGATGAATAAGGAACAGAAGATTATTTATATTTCGGAAAGCGGTTTCAGAGGTTATATTTCTTTACAGCACAAGTAATTAGAAGAAAAAGTGCCGGCTGTTCTGATCCTGCAATGGAATTAACTTTTAAATTTACATAGAATTCGCGAGGAGCTTTCATGGAAAAGCTAATGGATGAGTTGTGCAGAAAAATTATCAGTACTCTGAAACTGAGTGATGTCAAACCGGAAGAGGTTGATGTTGACGCGCCGCTTATCGGAGCCGGACTGGGCCTTGATTCAATTGACACTCTGGAACTGCTTGTCATGCTCGAAAAAGATTACGGGGTGACAGTGCCGGATGTTAATGCCGGCAGAAAAGTATTCTCTTCGTTAAGGGCCCTGGCCCAATATGTGCAGGAAAACCGCCAGAAGGAACAGTGATCAGCATGTCGGTATTTGTAGCCGGAATGGGAGCCATAAGCTCCCCGGGAGCCGGTGTCGCGGAAAGTTTTTCTGCAGTAATCAGTGGCTATGATGGAATAAGCCCCCTGTCACTTTTTGATTCCCGTCTTAAAACTGTGCCTTTTTGCGCCCAGGTTTGCAGTATACCTGAAAAATACAGAAAGTATTACAGATCTCTTGCCCTGGCGATGAGCGCGGCAGATGAAGCTCTGGCTGCATTACCGGAACGTAAAGGCATCCGTCTTGGAATACTGGTGGCTACAACCGTAGCAGGTATCTCACATACAGAAAAATTCTACGAGGAGCTGAAAAAGGATCCCTCGCTTATAAGCCGTTCAGCGGATGAATTTTCAGTTCATGAGCCAACGGTACTTGCCGGAGAGCTCTGCAGACACGCAGGCGGCTGCGGGTTCCACACACTTTCTACAGCCTGTTCAACCGGGCTCCATATAATTGGCATGGGGAAGCGATATATTGAGCAGGGTACCTATGATGCCTGTCTTGTTGTGGGAACCGATGCCCTTTCGCTCCTTACAGTGAGAGGTTTTGCCAGCCTTATGCTCCTTGACCCCAATGGATGCCGTCCATTTGACAAGCGCAGAGCAGGAATAAGCCTTGGTGAGGGGGCTGGAGCAATGCTTCTCACTTCAGAAAATGTCTTGTCACGCTGCACAAGGAAACCATTTGCGGTAGTCAGTGGATGGGGTGCTTCAGCGGACTGCTATCACATGACTGCCCCCCACCCTGAAGGAATGGGCGCCTGTTTGGCTGTGAAAGCAGCTCTTTATGAAGCCGGAACTGAACCGGAACAGATAGACCTTATAGCGGCTCATGGAACCGGAACTCCGGATAATGATAAAGCTGAAATAAAAGCGCTGCAGTCGGTGTTCAAATCTCTCCCCCCGTTCTGCTCAATGAAACGGACCCTTGGCCACACCCTTGCAGCATCAGGAATTCTGGAATCGGTGATGGCTGTAAACGCAATGTGTGAGCAGACAGTTCCCCCCACTGCGGGTTTCGAAATTCAGGATGAAGAGATCGGTGTCTCTCCATCAAAGACAATAAAGCGAAATATCAGCAGTGTATTAAAGACATCTTTTGGCTTCGGTGGCAATAACGCCGCTGTAATCTTTTCGAGGACAGACTGCTGATGGGAAAATACCTATCTATTATCAATTCAGCGGCTGTAGTTCCCGGCAGAGAACCGCAGTGGCAGGAAGAAGTTCCAGCGTCAATTAAACGCCGTGACCCCAGAATCTGGCAGATGGCCTGGCTGGCGGCTTCACGGGTATTGAGCGCTGCGGATTCCAAAGCAAATTCTATTATAACAGGGACAGCCCTGGGTGCCCTTGACGAAACTAAAAATGTTCTGGACGGGGTTTACGACACGGGTTTCAGCTCACCCCGTAACTTTATTGCATCTGTACACAACAGCATGGCAGGCAAAATCTCCCTCGAATTTAAAATTCCAGGGCCCAATCTTACCATGTGCGAGGGGCAGAACTCTTTTGCATCTGCTGTTTCAGCCGCAGTACTTCTGGACAGCAGCTGTTTTCCTGTGCTGCTGCTTGTTGTAGATGAAAGAATTGAACTCCTCGACAGAATACATCCTTATATGTCCCGGAAGTGTTCAGAGTATCTCTGTGCAGACTGGGAGGAAGCCGCTGTCGCATTTCTTCTTGGAACAGCCGAACAGAATAGTAATACCCTTATCCGTTCTCTGGGCCCGTTTCCGGCAGATGAAAATGATCCGGGAAAGTCATGCAGAGAAATGGTACTCAGGTATCTTAAACCCGGGTGCATCATTCCGGATAACACCAGCACATCATTTGTCAAACCGGCAATTTCAGCTTTCGAGTGGCTGAATTCCTCAGATCCCAACCCCGCAGCAGTGTGCTCTTACTCTCCTTCTTCAAAAGGGGCCGCGATTGTTGAGCTGCTTAAAAAGTAAAGCATTCCGCTGGAGTGCCTCTTTTTTGGTATTTCTTTTATTGTGGGCGATATTTCCTCAGTACAGAGTTTTCTCACTTACTTTATTGCTCATGCATATTCCGGTTCTGATCTGGGGTATTATTGATATACGCAATTCATTTTTCTGTCAGGCATTCTGTCATAAAAACGGTGAGCAGTCGTCACTGGCTCTTACTTTCGATGATGGACCAGACCCGGAAATCACCCCGGAGATACTCGATCTGCTTAAGAAGTTCGGATATACAGCGACATTTTTTCTTATCGCGAAAAGAGCGGAAAGGTATCCTGACCTGGTAAAGAGAATTATCGACGAGGGACATACCATTGCCTGCCATGATCTTGACCACCGATATACCTGCAACTTCCGTCTAACTGCAGCAATGGTGAGAGATATTAGTGCAGCAAGAGATATTCTCAAGAAAATTTCAGGTAAAACGGTTCAACTCTATCGTCCACCTGTGGGGCTCACCAATCCGCATCTGAATACTGCACTGAAGAAACTGAATATGGAGTGTATAGGATGGAGTGGGAGTGTCAGAGATGGCGGCAACCGTTTCCCGAAGACCTTCCATTTGATCCCTGAGCTTGCCAGGCCCGGATCTGTGATTCTGCTTCATGATACGGTCCCGGTACCCGAATATAAGAGTGATTTTCTGATCCAACTGGAGAACTTATTTATTTCAATTCAGGAGAAGAAACTGAGGACTGCATCTCTGCAATCTCTTTTTTCTCTTCAGCCCTATCTTTAGCAGACATTTTTCTCTGTCGACGGATTATTCCGGGTGCAGAATAAGCTGAACAGACAATAATGATCAACAGGCAGAAGCTTACAAACCAGTCACCCCATCTTGAGTAAAAAGTCTCTTTTTTTATCGGAGTGATCTCTCCAGTGAGTATTGTCCTCTCGTAAAGTCCGGTTTTTTTCAGAACCCGTCCGTATTGATCCACAATCATGCTTATTCCAGAATTTGCACTTCTTACAAGTGGCAGCCCGTTTTCAACCGCCCTCATTCTGGCCATCGCCGCATGATGGAAAGGTCCGCTTGACTTCCCAAACCATCCGTCATTTGTGATTGCCACAATCAGGTCTGCGCCTTTTTTAACACGATTCTGAACAAACCCGGGATAAATGATCTCGTAGCAGATAAACGGCGCAGCTTTAATATTACCTTCGACATTAAATATAGTGGCTTCACTTCCCCTTTGAAAGTCGGCTTCACCCAGATTGACTCTGGACAGAATAGGAAATTTACCCTCAAATGGAATAGCCTCACTAAAAGGAACCAGCTTGATTTTGTGGTAGGGTTGCAGTTTCTGTTCCAGTGGGTTCACCATGAATGCCGAATTATAAACAAGGTAATCATAAAAAGAGCCTTCAGGGGATTTTTCCCAGTGCAGTGCCCCCAGTATAAGAGGAATTCCGGTGGAATCGGCCCATTTGAGTACCTGCGAACTCAATTCAGGCCGTCTGGAAAGATAGCAGAGCAGAGCGCTTTCCGGTCCTACAATCAATCCCGGTTTCTGTTCGGAAGCCTTGTAAACCATCGCTTCAGTAATTGAGAATGCTGTGTCAAGAGATTTGTTGCCCCAGTTGAACTGATCGATATTTGTCTGAAGAAGAGATACTTTGAACTGCTCCCCATCAATTCTTTTATTCATCCGCATGAGGCCTGCGAATCCCAGAATCGTCAGAAAAAGGGTGAATATTATAAGGTGAATCCATTTCTGTGCCCTGTTGGCTTCCACTCTATAACTGACAACCAGATCCCAGACCAGCATGTTACCAAGCACTATCAGATATGTCAACCCCCATACACCTGTAAAGGACGCAATTTGAGCTAACGGAAGCACTGGTGTCATGGAATAACCGAGAAATCCCCACGGAAAAGAGATATCTCCTACTGAGCGGAAGAAATCTATAAGCACCCATACAGCCGGGAACACAATTATATAAAGACGTCGCAGCCTTTTATATATAAAACGGAACAACATTCCGGCAGAAAGATATAAAAGCCCGATTCCGGCAGATATAAGAATCAAACCTATAAGTATCAGATGCCATAAACCTTCGGCTGTAACAAAGCCGATCCAGTAATACTGTCCCAGAGAAGCGCTTACAGAAAAAAGATAAGTGTGAAGTAATGACCGCCGGAAAGACTTTTGAACAGAAAATCCCAGCAGTGGTATCAGAATAATGAAACTCAAAAAGGGAAACAACAATAACGACGGGCTCAACTCGTGATTGAACGGTGGAAGACATAACGAGAATGAGAACCCGGCTGTCAGTGGAACCCACCAGCGGTTACGGCTCCTAAACCAGGAGATAAATTTATCCATTATTATTTGCAGCATCTGATTCCGGCATAAAAATACTTCTTGCCCTTCTGAAGCTGAACATGAGAATCACATCTGCTGCCATCTTCACCATTTTGCCATGAGCCACCATAAACATATGCAGAGCCATCTGCTCCGCTTGTCCATTCTGCGGCATTCCCGCTCATATCAAAAATTGGTCTGGAGCCTGCACACTGGGCAAAGAAACCTGAAACACTGATTTTATTCTTTACACTTGGATTTCCAAGGGTATTACACCGCTGTACCTGATACTCTTTTCCGTAAGGGTAATCGAATCTCTCTTTTTGATTTCTGCAGGCCATCTGCCACTCCTCAGATGTGCAAAGGCGTTTTCCCTCTTTTGCGCATGTCTGAGCTGCCTCTTCATAAGATACATCGACTTTTGGCAACTGATCCTTT
>CAYLVN010000211.1:0-6147 GCA_964387115.1 uncultured Fibrobacter sp. | reverse complement strand
CACTGTTCTGGCTGAGGTTCGCAGGAAAAATTGCCGCCTCTCCAGATCGTTGAAGCTTATGATAGATGTTGATCCAGTGAATATGCTTTAAAAGGGAATGTGATGGTAAACAGGTTTAAATCATGCAGATAGAACCACAGGCATTTCTATGCAGGGCAGGTTCTATTCTTAAAAATAAAAAGGTCGGAACCATAACAAAAATCCTGCTTACAATTCTCTTTGTATTGATTGTAAATAGAAGCATAAAACCTGGGCAGATTGCAGTGCTTTTTGGACGGCTGGATCCTCTCTTTCTGGCGGGAGCATTAGTATGCGGTTTTGTTTCCCTCTATCTTCAGATGCTTCGTTGGGAAGGGGTGCTGAAAGCACAGGGGTTTTTATGCGGGAAACGGGCAGCTCTTAAAACTCTGTTATGGGGAAACCTGCTGGCATTTATCACACCAGGACGACTGGGGGAGTTTTTCAGAGGGTTTGAGCTTGACAAATCCCGCAGAAGTGCTTCTGTGATTGCTGTGATTATCGACCGTTTTTTCGGACTCTCTGCAACCATAATTCTGGGTTTTGCTGCAGCCGCTTTTTTTGTTCTCTCAGGCAGGTATCCGCCTCTGCCGTTTATTATCACACTGACAGTTTCGGCTTTGTCTGTTCCGGTGGTTTATTTCCTGATGAAATCTGGTTTTGTAAACAGATCAGTGCGGTCAAAGAGAGTGGTATCTTCGCTGAGCCTGTTTGTAAATGATCTGATCAGGATGAAGTGGAACAGCGCAATCTTTCTTTCTATAGCGGCACATCTCTTTCTTATTCTGCAGACAGCACTTCTTTTCAGGATGTTTGGAGGGCAGCCACTGTTTTCCGGAAGCCTTGCAGCTTCTCAGGCTTATGCCCTTATGATATTTTTACCTTTTTCCATAGCCAACATAGGAGTAAGAGAGTATACCTTCGGATTGTTTCTTGGAATTTCCTTGAATCCGATCCATCCAGATTCTGTTTCTGTGGTAGCGCTCGGAGCATCAACAATAATTTTGGCAATGAATATCATTCTCCCTGCAATGGCGGGTTTAACATGGGCTTTATTGATTGGTGAACACCCAAAAGAGCAGGACAAAGTAGAACCGGCGAAAATTAAACCAGAAGATTATTTATAAATGGAAAAAGTGATCGATAGATTTGAACACCTGTTTCGGCTGAGACTTGAGAGCTGGACGCCATTGAAGAGCGGACTGCACGATTATTTCCCTCAGCATGAGATAGACTGCCTGGACAGGGCTGAAAGAACGTTTCAGATTTCCAGACGGAAAATCATTTTCCTTTCTTTTGAAAACCGTCTCGTTGAACTGGGCGGGCTTGCCGCTGTTACCAGGCATTTGCCGCAGGCTCTGGTTGAGGCCGGTGAGCAGGTTATCATGCTTTCTCCTCTCCATTCCACAGAGAGAGCCAGAGCAGCTCTTGAAAACGGAGAGCTTGAAGAGTGCTTTCCGCTTACCGATTTTCATCTCTGTGCATACAGCGGAAAAATCAGATGCTATAAAGACCTCAAACAAAAAATTCCGACATATTATCTGAATATCGAGAAGCAATTTACTGCTGGAGAGAATCCGTACGGGTACTTTGAACCGGAATTTCTATTGCTGGATTCTCTGGTGTTCTCTGCGGGCGTTCCTTTTGCCCTTAACAAACTTGGTATTACAAAGGATATTATACTCCATGCAAATGACTGGGAAACTGCGCCAGTTGCCGTTACATCAAAATATGCTGTGATAAGCGGTCTTCTTGAACAGGCAAGGACAATTCTGACACTGCACAACAGTTTCGATTCAGAGATAAGGAAGAGGCGTAAACAGATGTTTTTCGGCAGAGAGATTCCGGGGGGCACGGTTCTGCAATGTTCTATTCCACTTTTAAACGGGCCATTGACAACGGTGAGCTCTGCTTTTGCTTATGAGCTTCGGAATGATCCCATACAGAGAGGCGTCTTTGTAAATCATCTGCAGGCTTGTTTTTCACGTAATCCGCCTTTAGGGATTGAAAACGGAATTTTCGGGAACAACAGTGGACCATTTAAAGAAATTGTTCTGAAGAATAAGAAACAGAAAGCATTTAAAGATCTGATTTCCGAAAAAGCGAAGTATAGAAAGCAGCTCCTTGGGGAATTAATAAATTCCGATGACACCCGGATAATCGGCAGGTTCAAATTTCCCAAAGATGATTCATCGATACCGGTGTTTGTAATGCTGGGCCGTCTTGATTTAACGCAGAAGGGTTTTGATGTCATATTTCATGCCTTCGAGCGGCTGCCAAGGGGAAGCGCAAAGCTTCTTTTCTGTCCATCATCAAATAATAGTCCTGAGAACCTGGTGTTTTTCAGGGAGATGGAAAAAAGGTGCAGCGGTGATATAGTGATACTGCCATTCAGGATTACAGATGCACAGTATACGCTCTTTCTGAGGGGTGCATCATTTCTGGTGATGCCCTCTTTTTATGAGCCGTTTGGTTCTGCAACAGAGGCGTTTTTGAATGGAACTCCTGTACTGGCCAGGGCAACGGGGGGATTGTTTACACAGATTAATCCTCTGAACGATATGGAAATTCCACCGGCTTATAAAAGCATCATACATTTCGACAGATCCCTTTTTCCTCCAAACGGAATTCTTTTCCGGGAGGAAGCGGAAAATGAAAATCAGGAAAAACAGTGGGGTGATCTTTCAGGGCTTACACCGGAGATGAGGATCTCCAATCCGGTTTATTCAGCGATGGTCAAATCTGCACATGATGCACTTGGTATAGCAATTGATACATATTCTGACTCGCATAAATATGTATCTTTAGTATTCAATGGGTTAAAACAGGTAGACGGCTTCTCCTGGAAGACCGCTGCCGGCAAGTACAAAAAAGTCTACGATGCAGTTTCTTCCAGGGGTGCGTAGTGTTTATTTGACAAAAAGATCTGGAAATTCTATAATTATCAGAAGAATCGTCTTCAGGCCATCTATGGAGGTTTTTTATGACGACAGGTATTATTATCGGAGTGGTCATCGGGATCGTTGTCAGTTCAATTTACTGGGCGCTGATTTTCAGCAATAATAAGAAAAAAGTCAGGAGAGCTCAGGAGGAACGTGATCAGGTAATTGGTCCTGTTGCCGAAAAACTGGCAGACATCGATGTCTTGATGGCATCTTTCAGGTCTGGTCTTGTTCAGGATGAGGAATTCAGAAAATCTCTTTCACTGAAACTGGAAGCTGTGAACAGGCTTCTTAAGCCCAATCTGCATAAGCTGGATGTTTATTATGTAAAATATGTCGAAAATCTGGTCAGAGATTTTAACCGCTTAGCCTATCGCAGATCTGACAAATCAAAAGAGATTGCAGAAGTTATCTCCTCGATGGAAGATGTTTCTTATGGCGATTTTCAGGAAGAATCTGTTGAACAGGAAATTAAGCCTGTTGATGAGCCGCATTCTGAATTCGCTCAGCCACTGACCGGTATTCAAGTTGTCGAACCCTCTTTAGACCAGCCCAAAGAGGAGGAGATGGAAATCTCTCTGGACTTTTCGAAAATGGATGCTGAGGAAAAGACAGAGGAAAAAGCAGAGGCCAAAGATACCGATCTGGCCTTTAATTTTGAACAGCAAATAACAGATATCAATGAGGCTGAAGAGATAGCTGAAAGTAAAGAACCTCAAGAGATAGTTGAGATCAAAGAACCCGAAGAAATAGCTGAGATAGAAGAATCTGAAGAGATAGGGGAAACAGGAGCCGGGGCTCAGGTGCAGGAAGTGGAAATTGAACAACCGGTTTCAGAATTCCAGGAGAAAGCTGAAGAAGCAACAGTAGAGGAACCTTTCGATAAACCTCTGGAAATTGATGAGCCTGAGCAAGCAGATGAAGAAGAAGAGCTTTTTGAAGTGGAGAAGATCGAAAAAAAGCTGCAGGCAGCTCCAATAGAAGATAAAAAGATTGAAGTTGAGGATGAAGAGTTTGCTATGGAGACGATAATGGATCTGGATATGAGCCGGATCCCCCGTTCACCTCAGGATTTCCCGATTGAACTGAAAATTCCATCTGCTGCACCTGCTGAGGTCTCCGATTTTGAAGAGAATTTTAAGGAGATTGAGGCCACGATCTCTGATGAAAGTGAGCCAGAAAAATTTAACCTGAATATTCCCGAAGTCGCACCGGCAGAAGTGCAGTCTGAAAATCTGGAGCTTCCTAAGGAGACTGCTGCGGCTGAACCTGCAGAGGAGATGGAATTTGCGTTTGATCTGCAGGATGTGGTGCCTGATGCCGATATATTTGAACTGGAATTGACATCTGAGCAAAAAGAAAAACCGGAAGAGAAGCAGAAGCCCAAGCAGAATGAAAGCGGCAATGACACACTGACCGGTGATGACATCGCAGATAAGATTGATGCCTTCTTCAAGCTTTAGTGCACCTCATATTTAAAGCTTCATAAAACTTGTAGTGCATTAGCCCGGGATAAGAAACCCCGGGCTAATTTTATTATTTGTAGCTATTTCAGGGCATAAAGACCGGTTTCGGCTGTTAAAGAATAGCCGGCTGGATCGGGTTGGAAAAATCCCGGTTTCATTGATTAAAGGTTAAATGTAGTCTTGTGGCTTGCGTTGGCCCGGGGGTAAGAAACCCCGGGCTGATATACATAGCCCTTTCAGGACATTGTAACCTTGCATCTCCTGACTTGTATCTTGTGACTTGCAACTTGTGACTTGCGACTTACGACTTGTGACTTACGACTTGAAAGGCCACTTTCTCTGTCTTGATATCTCGTAGAGCAGAATTGATGCAGACGCTGAGACATTCAATGACTGGGTCTTTTCTGTCATGGGGATAGATACAAATCCTGTGCAGAGTTTATTGAGGTAGGGTGGTATCCCTCTGTGTTCACCACCAAGGACAAGAACAACCGGCCCCGAAAAGTCTATCTCTTCCGGTTTTTTCCCGTTCTCCATTTCGGCACCTATTACAGCATAGTTTTTTGATCTGAAATCCTGGACCAGTGCTTCGAGGTTCTTAGGTCTTCCAATGCACAAGTGTTCAAGCATGCCTGCGGAACTCTTGGCGACCGCAGCATTCAGAGGTGCGCTGTTTTTTCTCTCCAGCAGAAGCGCATCCACCCCGAATGCCACGCTTGAGCGGATGATTGAGCCAAGGTTTCCCGGATCTTCCACCGATGCCGGAAGGATAACCAGGGGGTTGGGTCTGGTGGAGAGCATCTTCTGAATCTCATCGACAGAGCAGTAAGGTTTGGCACTGCAGAGTGCAGCGACACCCTGATGCTTTGTTGTGCCTGTTAGCTGCTGGATTCTAAGCTCGGGGACCAGGTTATAAGATAATCTTTCTTTTCTGCAGAATTTAATCAGATTGAACAATGCTGGATTTCTTTTGTCTTTATCAAAGTAGACATGATCAACCGATTGAAGCCTTGTATTGAGTAACTCTTCAACTGCGTGTATTCCGTAAATTAAGTTTTCCTGTTGCATCTTTTTTCTTTTTATGAAGGGGTCCGGTTTCCTATTCGAATTTTCTTTTCTTAGACGTAATAATACATTATGATTTACGTTCTGCTCAGGTAATAGTTTAGCTCCGGATACCTGAGGTGCGGTGACCCTAATATATTTTTCTACAGTTACCGCGACAAGTTTTCAAAGGAGGCCTATAATGGGTTTTGTTGGCGGACAAGAACTGATCCTTATTCTGATTATTGTTGTTCTTCTGTTCGGCGCAAAAAAAATCCCCGAGCTGGCCAAGGGTCTTGGACTGGGCATAAAGGAATTTAAAAAAGCATCAAAAGCTGTTCAGGATGAAACCACAGAGAAGACAGAAAGTATTCAGGACGGGAGCAGTAAGAATACGTGAGTTCCAGTGGTGAGATGCCTTTTCTGCTTCATCTGGAAGAGCTGAGGTGGAGAGTCATAAAGATTTTCCTTTCAGTGGTCTTCTGTGCAGTGCCCTGCTGGATTTTCTGGGAGAGGATATTCGATCTCATCATGATTTATCCTCTACGGCTTGCCTCTCCCAAGCCAAAGCTGATATATACTACTCCCGCTGAGACTGTTGTTTTAAGCATCAAGATCGCTTTTGCCTGCGGGATTATAATTGCAGCTCCTCTGATTTTTTACCAGATATGGAAGTT
>CAYLVN010000210.1:1182-6147 GCA_964387115.1 uncultured Fibrobacter sp. | reverse complement strand
AATTTTTAGAGGTACCCTCAAAACTGAAAGAGTGGACAGGTGGCCTGGTATGAGTATCAGAGTGAAAAGTGATGCATTTGGTGATATGGAGAAGATTCCGGAAAAATACACCTGTGATGGAGAGGGAATTTCTCCACCTCTTGGCTGGGAGAGAGTCCCGCGAGCTGCTGAAAGTCTGGTGCTATTCGGGGAGGATCCCGATGCTCCCGGGGGAGTGTTTGTTCACTGGGTCGTTTATGATATACCTGCATCCGAGCAGGGGCTTGATGAAAACCAGCCGCTCACAGCACTTCTTCCCAACAGGGCGAAACAGGGGCTTAACACTGCAGGAGAAACCGGTTACTACCGACCCTGCCCCCCTCATGGAACTCATCGCTATGTCTTTAAACTCTTTGCGCTGGATCAAAAGCTCAATCTCCTGCCCGGGAAAACAAAAAGTCAGGTGGAAAAAGCAATGAAGGGGCATGTTATTGCACAAGGTGAGCTTGTTGGGGTTTATTCCAGGGGAAAATAAGCCGAGCAGATTAAAGGGAGACCCCTACCTGCAAATCCTTTTCCTTACCCTCAAATACATTCACAGCCCCTGATCTTTTGGAGAAAATCAGGGATATAAATCTTTACTCTTGACTTGTGACTTTCCAGTACATGCTTGAATTCTTCCAGGCTACAACCAGTTTTAATCTACCTACAGTTCGCTACTGCGGCCGCAAAGGCGTTTGAAAATGTGATAAAGGTTCCTGCCTCCACAAATGGTGGACAACACGGGGTGATAGCGGAAGACTGGCGTCTTCGACAGGCTGGAGCGCAAGAGGGGGCTCCCTCTTCCAAAAGCTCTTTTATCTTATTATTAAACTTTAAATTAGTGCATATGCCCCCCAACCATTATCTCTGTTTGGGCATTCTGTTAAAAACCAGCCGATACTCCGCAGATTGTCGCTTCAAGAAGGTCTCTGAAAATTGTTTTGTGCTAAAATTGTTACTTCCCGTGAAAGTATGCTATTTTAACATTATATATATGGAAGGGTTTGCTACCGCGGTCGTTTTTTTGAACCCCTCTCAACGCCATTTTTAAAAGTCAGGAACATCTACGTATCCCTGAACTAAAATTGATAACACAAGAAGATGGTTCTCAGGCCTGTAAGGAATTCCGGAGATCAAATGCAAACTGATCCGCCAAAAGTATTCAAAAATGTGAAGGATGCCGAGCTTTTTTTAGCCCCTCTGAGAGAAGAGGGGAAAACGCTTGTGACCACCAACGGGTGTTTTGATCTGCTTCATACAGGTCACATCAAATATCTCTCCGAGGCTTCATCTCTTGGGGATCTGCTTGTTATCGGGATTAACTCTGATTCTTCGGTAAAAAGGCTCAAGGGGCCGCAGAGGCCGATTCAGAAAGAGATGGACAGGGCATTTCTGATAGCATCTTTGAAGATGGTAGATTGTGCCTTTATATTCCAGGAAGATGACCCCAGAGCTTTCCTTGAAGTGCTGAGGCCTGATATCCATGTTAAAGGTGGCGATTATCTCCCTGAGGATCTTCCGGAAAAAGAGGTTGTTGAAAAACATGGTGGAAAGATACAGATCCTTTCATTTGAAAAAGGCTACTCCACTACTGCTATTGTAGGCAGTATCAGAAAGAGCGGCCAATAGTTGCTACGCTTGATCTTTTTATGATCAGGTGGTAAGCTTTAAGTTAGTTGCTATAGAGAAAAACAGAGTAAATTCAGGTTTATGGAGATTTACTAAATGACTACCCGTACTGCCGAAAAGCCGATAGAATCATTGGAAAAACGCTACAGAAATAATCCTGCCTCATATGTCTTTTCCCGCCTCGCTGATGCGTATAGAAGAGAGGGTGATATAAATAAGGCTGTAGAGATCTGTGAAAGTGGTCTCGATCTTCATCCATCCTCGGTAACAGGCAGGATTATTCTCGGACAATGCTATCTTCAACAGGAAAAACTTGACGAGGCGGTCGAAGAGTTCACAAAAGTCTGTACTTTTGATCGTAAGAATCAGATGGCAATAAAGATGCTGGCCGATATTTTCGCCAGACAGGGGATAGAGCAGAAAGCCGCAGATCTTTACGCAATCCTGCGCAAAGCTGACCCGAAAAATGAGTCTCTCCTGCGCTCAGGTTCAAAGCTCTCTTCAGGCGGCAAAACAGATTTATTCGAGATTCTTGGGATTTCTGAGCCCCGGTTTTCCTATTCAGAACAGAAACCGACTCAGGTAATACCGACGGCTTTTACACAGCAGGAATCGGCTTTTGAGCAGATTGCCTCACAACCTGATGAGCTTCAGGAGTTAAGCGGTGATGAACCGGAATCACTGGCTGGTGTCGCAGATGAAGTATTTGCAAAACTGGGGAATCTGGGATCGACCGGTGAAGAAAAGAGTGCGGGATTTGCTGATGAGGTAGAGGATCTCGGGTCAGCAAATACTATCATGGAGGATTTCGGAGCTGCGTTTGAAGCAGAGAAATCGGGTGTTTCGAATGTAATAGAGGGCGCAGGAAAATCATCAGATATGCTGGACAGCCTTGCTGTGTCGGATGCAATAGAGAATCTGGAATCATCAGATTCTCCAGTGAATCAAGATATACCACCTGTAATAGAAAATTCCGGGTTTGCATTTACATCAGAGGATTTCGGGACTTCAGATCCAAACGATAATACCGGTGTACCGGATGCAGTAGAGAATGCTGTGATGACCGGTGATGTGACAGATGATAAGGGGCCGGTGCCTGCAGCAGAGGGCCCGGAAACTCCTGTTGATAGTGACAGTCAGGGCGTAAGCCAGATCAGCGGTGATGATATCAGCCACAGGATGGCGATGATGTTTGACAGCCCGAAACCCGGGATTGAGAAACCTGAACCCGTAGAAGAAGAGGATGAGCCTGTTTTACAGAAGCCCGAAATTGAAGAGAATATTTCAGAAGCCGCCGTTCAATCTGAAAATATTTCAGGACTTGATGTCTCCTCCAGGATAGAAGAGCTTTTCGGCAGCCAGGAATCTTCTGCAAATGTTGCCGCTGACAGTGACCGGATTGATGTTCCGGAAATGGATGCTCTTGACAAACTTGATGAATCGGAAGGCCCTCAGCTCAAGATTGAAGGGGTATCAGGAGAACTGCTTTCACAGGAAATGATCGAAACTCTTCAATATGACAGGGCAGAAATAGGAAAAGAATTACTGCTCGATGAGAAGGCTGACAAGCTTGATGATTCCTCAGGAACGGACCTCATCGTTGAGGTCAGCAGCACCGGGCCTGACCTGACCCTTATTGAAGAGGAAGATGAAGTTTCCAATACAGATCTTGTTGCCGAGCCTCAACAGGAGACCCCTGAGATCATTTCCGGTTCTGAATTGTTTCTGGACACTCCGGAAATCACCCCGGATCAGGATGATGCACTTGAGGCCTCCGGAACAAAAGATGAATTGATACTTCTGGATGATACATGTGAGGCAGAAGGAAGTGGTGAGGAAGAGAATTCTTTTGAGGAACAGCTTCTTGCCATGACAAGTGATGAGGATCTGATCGTAGTTCCACCTGAAGATGCCGGTTTACCCGATTATCCAGGTCTGTTTCAGGATCTGTCAACGGACACACTTGATCTCCAGAAACCATTTTTGTCGGATGATAATTTAAAGCCGGCTGATTCAATGAGCCGTGAAGAGAATCCGGACATTATGGGAAGTGTAGATCCTGTGGGTTCTGCCGATCCTTATCAAAACAGTGCAGATGAGGATCTGGAACTGATTGAAATGTCTGATGATCAGGAGGGCACTGATGATACGATGATGCTTAAGGCAGAAGAGGACGATAAAAGTCTCCTTGATCTGTCAGGAGATTTTTCCGGCATAGATTTTTCAGTTGACACCATCCAGGCAGAAAACGAAACCCTGAATTCTTCCTCTGCAGAGAACGTTCTTGACATTCTGGAAACGGCCGGTGAAACAGAAAAAGAAGTAAACCTTTCTGCAGGTCTCTCAGCCGGTGAAACAGATTTTGATGATCCGTTTCTCGCGCCGGTAGAAAACAATCTGGAAATGCTGGAGACCCCGGATGATGACAGCAAAGAGAACGCTGTTTCTTCTGTTTCAGCCGGTGAGGAGACCTTGTCTGACGATCCGTTTCTTACCCCTGTAGACGATGGCGTCGAACTTGATGAGTTGACTTCTGATGACAAAAGCTCAGCCGGTCTGTCTGCTGATTTCAGCGATCTGCATAAGAGCATCAGTGGAGATCCGTTCTTTTCTTCGGGAGAGAATGATTCAAATCCGCCTGAAACCGCAGATACAGAAGGCCTTCAGAGTGATGAAAAGGAATCCGGAAATGATGGTCTGGGAGAAGATTCGCTGCAGGTGATCGCTTTTGACAGAAAAGAGATTCTCGGGGAAAATGGGGAGAGTGGCGAAGCGGCCAGTGTCGTTGTCGATTCGGACAGCAGCAGCCTTTCAGAGTTGGATGTCCTGACAGATGATATGTCTGTGGTCTCCGGTGATGATGTCGTGAAAAAGTTTGATGATATATTTGCCGAAGGTAACAGACAGGAGACAGTAGAGGAACAGCAGAATAGAAGTGATGATACGCAGAATGCAGAAGAAACAGACTCAACTGAGGATAGTGCTCAGGATCAGCAGAACGATGATACCATACTGATTTCCTGGGATGCAATGAAACAGAAGTTTGAGGATGTTCTTCTCGGGAAAGACCCACTTGAGGAGAAAATCTCATCTGCGATACCGGAACAGGATGAAGCTCCGGGGGAGAATGAGACCGGTTCTGGCACTCTTTCCGGTGATGATGTGTTAAATGAGGATATCATCCCGACAGGGCCGGAAGTTCAGGAAGATGTGGAAAGCAGTTCTGAGGACACTCGACAGTCAATAGCAGAGAAGGAAACCGAGCCCGGGTTCATCTCTGAAATGGAAACCGCTTTTTCAAAAGAGACAGATGAT
>CAYLVN010000210.1:0-1172 GCA_964387115.1 uncultured Fibrobacter sp. | reverse complement strand
ACGCCCCAGCGCCCCAGCGTGAGGCCGAAGTCGAGGCTGTGGCGCTCCAGACCGATGATGAACCTGTGAGTGGAGGAAAGGCCGTTTCAGAAGCGGAATCATCTGAAAGCACATATTCCATTCCCGATCATGTGATAACACCGACTCTGGCCGATATCTATTATCAGCAGGGCCAGTACGCGCTTGCTGTCCAGATCTATACAAGGCTGCTTGACAGGGATTCTGATAATGAGAAGATTCAGAAAAGACTTAATCAGGTAAAGATGGCTATGGAGCAGAATGCGGCTTTGGCGCCTGTGCCGGAACCAAAACCTGCCATGCAGGCCAGACCCGCAAAGACGGCTCCTGTGAAGAAGGGGAAAAGGGTGCTTCATTCAAGGAGTACGGTGGTAAAGAAGAAAAAATTAACGGATGACAAACGTCCCCTGGCAGGTGTCAAAATCAGGAAGAGTAAAAAAGGCGGCAAGGGGAATTCTTGAATTGATAAGAAAAGAGGAGTTCTGTGCGCAATACAAGACTGAAATCACTTCAGAATCTGCTTGTTGAAAAGAAACTTTCGCATATTCTGCTCTCAGATGTAATTGACGTCCGCTATCTCAGCGGTTTCAGATCCTCCAGTGTATCTGCACTTGTTTCGCGGAAAAAAAACTATCTTCTGACAGATTTCCGTTACAAGGAAATCGCTCAGAAGTTTTGTGCGCGAAATCCGGCATGGACATTTGTGCTTGTAAAAGAAAAACTCCAGGATTCCCTGGCCGGGATTTTACCCTCGGGGGCAACTCTGGGATTTCAGGGGAACGAAATGAGTGTGGACAGCTTTTTCCAGCTGCGTAAAGCGCTCAAAGGGGTAACTCTGAAATCACTTTCAGCGGAAATTGCCCGTGTATTTGAGCCAAAGCTGCGCATTGAGATAGGGACCATGAAAGAGGCCGCCCAGATCGGCGACAATGCCCTGAAGTGGTTTCTTGAACGTCTGGAACCGGGCATGACAGAGATAGAAGCAGCATCGATGCTTGAGCTGTTCTGTACAGAGGGCGGTTCCCAGAGAGCCTCATTTGAGACAATTGTTCTTTTCGGGGCCCGCTCGGCGCTTCCCCACGGCAGACCGTCATCAAAGAAGCTTGTCAGAGGAGAGTTCGTGCTGATCGACTTCGGTTGCGTGGTTGACGGGT
>CAYLVN010000209.1:4706-6157 GCA_964387115.1 uncultured Fibrobacter sp. | reverse complement strand
GATGGAAATGAGATCGAATCTTTTCAGAAGGCGCTTGCTCAGATGTTTGTGGAAGGTATTGCTGTACGGTATCTTCCTCTGACTGACATACAAAAAAGCTTCTCTCACGATTCTGGTGCCTCAACGATTAATGCTGCGGTACAGAGAGATTTGATAGTTGAAAAGTCAATAATTTCTCTCCCCCTGAATAACGATCGAAAAGTATCTGCTGAGAATAAAAGCAGGGTTGTATACAGCGGGGTTTCAGTCGGATTGCCAGGATCATACAAAAAAAGCTTTCAGGATGATAACTTTGAGCAGCTGTTTGAAGGCAGGAATTTCATCGAGCGATTAACCGACGAGGAAAAGCAGCGGCTTGTCGAATTAAACGTAACTAAAGTTGAGAAAACTGCACATGGACCAGTGTTTACACAGCTTGATTCATTGAATGATGTGATCCAACTGGCCGGTAAGCTTGGGAAAATCGATCCCTTAAATGATTATGGATGGGACCCCAAAGAGATTGAGCAGATGAATTCTGCGATTATGCATGGAATTGCTGCCGGTTACGAAGCACTTCGTGATGCGCAAATCCCTCTGGTTCGTCAATACACAAAAACTGCCTCCGGAGCACTTCTCCCCGATCGATGGGCACTTCCAAGAAGTATGCAGAAGCGTACCGGAGTTATTTATGCCCACAGTTTTCCGTTAGTTGAAACGGTTATTGCCGAAGTGTCAAGACATATCAGTTATAAATTCGGCAACAGGTGCAGAAACGAAATAATCTCTTTTTACGAATCACTCCTTCCTGTAGTCAAAGATACTCAGGCAAAAAAGTTGTTAACCGACTGGTTTACTCTCAATTATCAGAGGCTTTCAGGAAAGCCATCTCAAAATGAAGTGTTTCAATTCAACCATCAGTTCATAAATCAGATTTCCGGTCTGGCTAATAACAGGATTGCTCAGTACATTCAGGCACTTGGACCGAATTTCCAGCTTGATGCAGCCTGTTCATCTACATCCACTGCCATTACACTTGCAGAGGAGATGATAAAGTCTGGAAGAGTTGACCGGATGTTAATAATTGCAAGTGATAATGCGACCTCAGAACTGAGCCTGCCATATCTTGGTGGAGGATTCCTGAGTACCGGAGCAGCCACTTGTGAAGCAGACCTCTACAATGCCGCGATTCCGTTTGATCTGAGAAGAAACGGCATGATCATGAGTTCAGGAGCGGCTGCCCTGGTTGTCGAATCACTCGATAAAGTTGAAGAACGAGGGATCGCTCCTGTATGTGAACTTCTAGGCTCACATGTATTTAATACCGGAAGTCATCCTGCCCGGCTCGATGTACCCAAATATGCAGAAGAGCTGAATTTCTTTATTGATCAGATGGAGAAATTGCATGGAACTTCACGCAAGGAGATTGCTTCAAAACTGTTATATGTTTCTCATGAGACCTATACACCGGC
>CAYLVN010000209.1:0-4606 GCA_964387115.1 uncultured Fibrobacter sp. | reverse complement strand
TTAAAAGGGATGCTGCACAAGAGGTAATAAATGTAATCTCAAAAGTTACCGGGTATCCTCCTGAAATGATCGAAGAAGACATGGAGGTAGAAGGTGATCTCGGAATAGACACTGTTAAGCAGGCAACTATTCTGTCTACACTTTCGGAACATTTTGGAATGAGCGAAAAAGTCGATTTTAAAATATCGGCATATCCCACTGTAGGTCACTTAATAAAATTGTTTCAATCTGCAGCGCAAACCGGGTCTGTTGAAGAGAAGGCTGTAACTGAAGACAGTATTTTAAGTAAACCTGTTACTTTGGATGCTGTTGCTGAAGCCGGGGCAGATACTGCAAAAGAAGTGATAAAAGTGATCTCTGAAATTACCGGATACCCTCCTGAGATGATAGAAGAGGATATGGAGGTTGAAGGTGATCTTGGCATCGATACCGTAAAACAGGCGACAATTTTATCAACCTTATCGGAAAAATTCGGCAAAACAGATAACGTTGATTTTAAAATATCAGCATATCCTACAGTTGGTCATCTGATAAAGCTATTTACTCCTGAAAATAAGGCAACTGCCGCTGATAATAAACCGGTTGATAATAGCAGAGCAGCTGTTCCGATTTCAGCATCATTAAAGTCTGTAAATTCAAATGATGCCGAAGATGAAGTGATCAGGGTGATTTCTGAAATTACCGGGTATCCTCCCGAGATGATTGAGGAGGATATGGAGATAGAGGGAGACCTTGGAATAGATACTGTAAAGCAGGCAACTATATTGTCGACACTTGCTGAGCGATTCGGCAAAACCGACAGTGTTGATTTCAAAATATCAGCCTATCCGACAGTTAAACATTTAATAAATCTGTTTAGTAACGGAATTGCCGTTGAAAGTGGTAACTCTATACCAGCTTCAACTGAGATTGTGCAGCTCACTGATAATAACAAGGATATCACACCACAGCTTACCACCCATATCCTTGAATTTATTCAGAGCGATCTGAGCTCAGTAAGTGTTGATCTGTCCTCATTATCTCTTCTGATTTTGAGCGATGACAGGAAAAATTGCGGAAGTTTACTGGAGCACTTAAAGCCTCTTTTCAGGGCTGTTGAAATCAGACAGTTCGATTCTATCGATACCACCTGTGAAAAAGCTGATCTCTGGATCGATACAGGCTTGTTCTCTATTGAAACAGATTTTTTTCAAAACAATCCTGACATTAATAAATCGTTACACAAATTTCTGGAAAATCGATTTGACTTCTGTAAAAAATGCGGGGATAAGCTTCCTCAGCGTATACTGTTGTGTCGTACTTTACATCAACATGCATGGAACAGTCTTCTGCAGGGCTTTTATCAAAGTGTCGCAAAGGAATGGAATGCCCGTTTTTCATCAATTGAAGTTAAGCACTCGACTGCAATTAATGATTATGCATCATTTATCGAAAATGAATTAAGAACAGATAGTGACGGGATCCGCATCGTTTATGACAATAATGTACGCCTTGTTCAAAAAGCTGTTTTTTCCCCATCAACCCGTTGTGTCAAGGAACAAGAAAATGAGTTGAATCAAGCGGATGTAATATTAATAACCGGGGGAGGCAACGGCATTACATCTAAGATCGCAGTAGAGATGGCTTCAAAAGTTCCAGCCAGATATGTAATTCTCGGGCGATCAGAAGTTTCACCTGATGACTATACAACAGATAAATGGGACGCAGAACATTTAGAGCATAGAAAAGCCGAATTGAAAGAACAGATTGCCGGATCAGGGAAGAGAGTTACCCCGGTTTTAATAGAGGAGGCGGTGTCAAATGCATTGAAGCAGAGAGAGCTCCAAATTACTATTAATAAATTCCGGGAACTGGGCAGAGAACTGATCTACATGAGTTGTGATATAACGCGTCTGGACCATCTGAAAAAGTGTATCGAGAATGTGACATCGAAATGGGGCAAGGTTACCGGGATTATTCATGGAGCGGGTTTTGAAAAAAGTCAGCTGTTGACCAAAAAAGACAAGAATGAATTTTTCAGTATTGTCGATGTCAAGGTGCTCGGGGCCATGCATCTGCTTCAATTGTGTCCTGTTGAACATCTCAAACTGTGGGTTTCGATGTCATCGATATCCGGGGTTTTTGGAAATGAAGCGCAGACTGATTATTCATCTGCAAACGCATTTCTCAACGGTCTTGCTGAAGATATCGCAATAGAGAATAATACGACCAACAGTTTAGCGCTGGCCTGGTCTGGATGGTCAGATCTGGGGATGGCATGGCGAAACACCTTTGTTAGACAGAATGCTCAATCCATGGGACTTTATTTAATACCTCCTTCCAGTGGCGCTGCTGCAGCTGTAAAACTGATAACCAGTGGCGGTTCCAACCCGGTGTACATTATGCATTGCGGTCTTGGTGCAATGCTTTCGGGTGACTGGCAGCCAAAAATGCCGCACAACGTTCCACTGCTGGAGAGGGTTGAGATAGTTGGTTCGAACTCGTTACACGCATTTAAAACTATTGCTACACAAACCGATGAGTGGATCAATCAGCATCGCATTGAAAGCATACCTCTCGCTCCCGGAGTTGGCATGATGGAGATGATGGCTGAAACATTTTTGCAAACATGCCCTATTGAAAAGGGGTTAAAATTTGAAGATTTAAGTTTTCATGATGCATTGAAGTTATATAAAAATAAACCCCGCAATGTGGTTATTACTGCTGATCGAATCTATTCAAACTCTCAAAAAATGAAGTTGTTTTCAGAATTTTCAAGCAGAGCGTTAAATAAAGCTGAACTTCGTGAGTATTGTACAGCAATTGTATCATCTGTAAATACTTTACCACCTCAATTCGATATGGAGCAGTTGGTAATCTCCAATTCTGAAAAGAGATTCTATGATGAATTGCTGCCCGATCTGTATGCCATGCCCAACAATGTTGATTTTGGACCAATTTTCCATGATTCAAAAAGCATAAACTATAAAGCCCATACTAATTGGATTGAGTGGAATTCAGAAATAATTCATTCTCGAAACACTTTTCCAATGGAGCAGTTGTCCAATAGTAAATATGAATTGAAACGATATGTTATGAATTTCTGTCTCCTCGACTTTATTCATCAGACAGGAGTTATTCACACAATCATGAATAGAAGAAAAATTCATCTTCCATTTTTTACACGTGAATTTGTGGTATTCGGAAAACCGGAAAAACCGGGAACATATCATACATATGCAAAGCTTACCGGCAAAACAGATGATACCAGTACTTTTGATATTTATCTGATTGGACCTGAAAATGAAGTATGTGCTTATGCCCTTGGATCAACCTATCACAGGGTTCAGGGATAAATGAGAAGCGTTGTCAAGCAGTTGAATGAAATTATTGAGCACTGGTCACAAAAACACGCTCTTTCAGCCGCAGTAGTTGAGTTACCTGATATTTACATGAATCAGGAGAAATATATTCATTGTTTTAAAGAGAGAGAACTGGAATCCTTAAATAGAATAGCAAGTAGAAAACGCAGAGTATCACGAATCGCAGGAAGATTGGCTGCAAGAATCGCGTTACAAAGATTTCTTCCTGGAAATTTTACAGATATCTCTGATTCATCAATGGAAATACTGAATGACGAATACGGAAAACCATACCTTACGGCGAATAAGGATATCTGTGTATCTATCTCTCACTCCGGATCGTGCGCAATCGCGGTAGTTTCTAAAAGGAGAGTTGGAATCGATCTCGAACAAGTTGGAATTCGGCCCGAATCATTTATAAACACTTTTTTCCTTCCTTCCGAACAAAACTGGATCCGGAAAACTGCTGAAAGTTCTGCCTGGAGAGCAAACTGTCTGTGGACAAGAAAAGAAGCGGCTTCTAAATTGCTCGGCGTTGGAGGTAATGTGTCTTTCAGATCAATTCCTGTACTTGATAATGAATCGGGATTTGAATTCGATTCACATCAGATAGATCATTACTGCTTAAGTCTTGCGACACATAAGAGATTACAAGATGAATGAAGCGAGTTCAAAATATGTGGATCAGCTGGTTCTCGATAAGCTTTTAACCGAGAAACTTCAACGGGTCCATCACTATCCCGGTAAAAATGTTGATTTAACGACTTCAGTGTTTGATTTGATTAATGGTATTGAAAGCAAACCATTACCGGAAATTAGAAAAAGTGATTCCGGATTTGTCTTCAAATCTTCTATTGACTCCGGATTCGAGGAAAACGACCTCTGCCCTGTATTCTCGTTTGAATGTAAAAATCCCGTTGCCAGCATTGTTTTTATGCACGGGTTGTACGAAGATAACAGGGAGATTTACGGATTTTTGTTTGATAATTTGAACAAATCAGGACTGAATGTTTACCTGTGCACATTGCCATACCATTATGAAAGAAAACCGGAAAAATCGCTGTTCAGCGGTGAATATTTCTGGAGTGCAGATTTCGACAGGACCCGCCTCGCATTCGTTCAAGGGATTTTTGACCTGTTCTCTCTCTATAAATTCATCAAAAATCGCAACGGTCACAAGGTGTTTATTGCTGGTTTCAGTATGGGTGGCGCTGTGAGTCTTGTTCTGGGTGCAGCGGTAAAAGAGATAAAAGGTATTGCAGCCA
>CAYLVN010000208.1:0-6168 GCA_964387115.1 uncultured Fibrobacter sp. | reverse complement strand
TCCACATAAATATGGCCTGTTCCTGGAAACTTTCTGCGGGATGTGATGCGCTTATCGGTATGACTCTTTACGGGACAGAGGGAGCGCTTTCGCTGCAGAATCTAAACGGCTCTTTTTATGATTTTACCCTGAGTGAAAACCGGGGTACCAGAAAAGAGGTCCTTTTCATGCCTCCGGATGCCTGGGGCGGGGGGGCATTAATTGACTGGGCGCAGAAACTTTCAAAGAGCGGTTCTTTCGATGAATCGATAGAGGATGTATCGGTTGTGGCGGATGTGCTTGATGCAGTTTACCTGAACAGTTAAGGCGCGGGGAGGGGAATTGTGGAAACTACAAGGATTACTGTCGATCATGAAATAATTCGCCGCTGGGTGGAAAAGAGGGGTGGCAAACCCGGATTAGTTTTAAACCAGGTTCCATCGGAGAACGAGGGCGTGCTTCGGATTTTATTTCCGGAGACCAAAGGTGATGCTTTTGTGGCAGTTTCCTGGAAGGAGTTCTTTACCAGGTTTGACCAGTCGCATCTGGGGTTTGAGTACGAGGAGGAAAATGAGGATGGCGGGCAGAGCCGCTTTTTCAAATTTATAAACAGAAATGGTGAGTGATAGATGAGAGATGCGGGGTGGGGGGAGGTCAGAAGGGTTCTAATGACCGCTGATACGGTCGGGGGTGTCTGGAGTTATGCTCTTGAGCTGGCGGGAGAGTTTGACCGAAGGGGAATAGAGGTTTGCCTTGCCACAATGGGTCCTTTTCCCGGTCCCGATCAGAGGGCCCAGGTCCGTGCGTTATCGAATGTGGAGCTTTTTGAAGGGGGGTATAAGCTTGAGTGGATGGATGATCCCTGGAGGGAAGTTGAGGAGGCTGGTGAGTGGTTGCTTGAGCTTGAGGGATTGACATCTCCGGATATTGTTCACCTGAATGGTTTTGTTCACGGATCTCTTCCATTCAGGGCACCGGTGCTGGTGGCTGGTCACTCGTGTGTTTACTCCTGGTATGAGAGTGTAAAGGGATCTCTTCCGCCTGAGCCCTGGGAGATTTACCGCAGTAAGGTGGCGTATGGATTGAGGTGTGCGGATTTTGTGGCAGCGCCCACATTAGCGATGCTTCGTGCGCTGCGAAAACACTACGGTATTCAGGTATCAAACAGGGTCATAAACAACGGAAGATCGAGTGAAATTTTTAAACCTTTACAGAAAGAGAAAATTGTTTTTTCTGCCGGAAGAGTGTGGGATGAGGGGAAGAACATTTCAACAGTAATCAGGGGTGCTTCTGATTTCCTTTGGCCTTCTGTGATAGCCGGTGATAATGCAGGGAAAGAGGGCTCATTTACGGGTGTAAAGTTTCTGGGCAGGATACAGGCTCCTGAGGTGGCGGAGTGGTTGGGGCGCGCCTCTGTGTTTCTGCATCCTGCTCTTTATGAGCCCTTCGGGTTATCGGTGCTCGAGGCTGCGCTTTGCGGGTGCGCGCTGGTTCTGGGGGATATTGACAGTTTAAGAGAGGTCTGGGGAGAGGCTGCACTATATGTTTCTCCTCTGGACAGGGAAGATGTTGTCAAAACGGTAAACATGCTTGCTGAGGATCCTGAGATGCTCAGATACTACTCTCAGGCGGCAGGAAAGCGTGCCTTGAACTTTACTTCCAGTAAGATGGCCGAGTCCTGTCTTGAGGTGTATAGAATGATGCTGCAGAAAAGGTGGCTTGTAACCTGACTTATGCACCCGGACAGGGGTGAATTGCACGCATCCCTTGTGCATAAATGCAGAAGCAGAAACAGATGTATAAAAGCCGCAGATTCCGCTTTTTAGAGTGCGGAGCTGATGGGGGGCAGAGGGAATGCGGATAGTTTTCTTTGTTCATTCACTTATCTCCGACTGGAATCACGGCAACGCGCATTTTCTGCGGGGTGTTATCACCGAATTAAAGAGCAGGGGTCATAATGTTAAGGTTCTGGAACCTTTTGATTCCTGGAGTTTGAAGAATCTGATAGAGGAGCATAAGGGAGATTTACAGCCGGTTCTATCGGGTTTCGGAGCTTTCTATCCGGAGCTGTCAAGCATTCGTTATGATCAGGGCAGTCTTGATCTTGACAGAGAGCTTGATGGTGCAGATCTGGTTATTGTGCATGAGTGGAATGAAACAGATCTGGTAGGCCGTATCGGCAGTCACAGGAAATTAAACACCGGCTACAGGCTTCTGTTCCACGATACGCATCATCGCTCAGTAACCCAGCAGCAGGTAATGGGTTCTTATGATCTTTCCGGTTATGATGGTGTGCTTGCTTTCGGGGAGGTAATAAAAGGCATTTACATTGAAAAAGGCTGGGCACAGAGGGTCTGGACCTGGCATGAGGCGGCGGATATACGGGTTTTCAAACCGCTTGAGGAAGATATCGAGGGAGATATTGTCTGGATAGGAAACTGGGGTGATGAGGAGCGCAGTGCGGAGCTCAGTGAGTTTCTTTTTGAACCTGTAAAGGATCTTGGTCTCAGGTGCCGGGTTTACGGTGTCAGGTATCCCGGTCATGCCATAAAGGTTCTTAATGATTATGGAATAGGGTATGGGGGGTGGACGCCAAATTACCTTGTGCCCCGGATATTCTCCTCGTTTCGCTTTACTGTTCATGTTCCCCGGCGGCCCTATTGGCGGGCTCTTCCGGGAATCCCTACGATAAGGGTATTTGAGGCTCTTGCCTGTAAAATTCCGCTGATCTGTTCTCCATGGGAAGACAGAGAGGGGTTGTTCCGGGACGGAAGGGATTATCTAATAGCCGGGGATGGAAGGGAGATGAGGCGCAAGATGGAGTACTTGATAAGGGACAGGGATGCTTCAGGGGCACTTGCCGCATCCGGGTATGAGACTATCCTTCGCAGGCACACGTGTGGTCACCGGGTAGATGAGCTTATGGGTATTTGTAAAGAACTGGGAATCAGGGATAATGGTTGATACAGGGGGGTATGGAATTGGAGAACGGAATGAAGATCGCTTTTTTCGGTTCGAGTCTGGTTTCAGCTTACTGGAACGGAGCTGCTACATATTACCGGGGTATAATCAAGGCGCTTCATGCTGATGGTCACGAAGTGACTTTTTACGAACCGGATATCTATGACAGGCAGAAAAACAGGGATATAGAGGATCCTCCATATGCCCGCAGTGTGGTGTACTCAGGTGATGAGGAGGGGATGCGCGGTGCCCTTGAGATGGCATCCGGTGCCGATGTGGTAGTCAAGACCAGTGGAATAGGAAAATTTGACAGCGAGCTTGAAGAGGCTGTGCTGGGATTCCAAAAGAGTGGAGCGGTGGTGATATTCTGGGATGTAGATGCTCCGGTGACTCTTGACAGAGTTAAAAGGGATCCTTCGGATCCTTTCCGCAGGCTGATTCCTGAATACGATGTGATATTTACTTATGGTGGCGGGGAGCCGGTTGTTTCTGCCTACATGGGTTTCGGGGCGCGGGAATGTGTGCCGGTTTATAATGCCTTGGACCCTCAGACTCATTATCCTGTTCCCGGGGAGCGCAGGTTCGAGGGGACTCTTGGTTTTCTGGGGAATCGTCTTCCGGACCGTGAGGCCAGGGTAAAGGAGTTTTTTTTCAGGGCTGCGGGGATTCTCAAAGACAGGCAGTTTATGCTGGGGGGGAGCGGCTGGGAGAGCGGAGTGCCTGAAATTCCTAATGTAAAGAGACTGGGCCATGTATTTACCCATGAGCATAACGGGTTCAACTGTTCAAATCTCGCTGTATTGAATATCAATCGTCAGAGCATGGTATCTTACGGCTATTCTCCCCCGACAAGAATATTCGAAGCTGCAGGAGCGGCTGCTTGTATAATAACCGATGCCTGGGAGGGGATAGAGCAGTTTCTTTTACCCGGTCGGGAGTGTCTTGTGGCCCGTGATGGCACTGAGGTGGCAGAGATTGTGGAAAGTCTTGACGCCCTGAGAGCTTCAGAAATCGGAAAGGCCGCCAGAGAGAGGGTGCTTTCAGAGCACACCTATTCTATTCGTGCCCGGGAGGTTGAAAAAGTCTTACAAAATAAAATGGAAACCGCAAGGAGGTCGTAAAGTGTTTTCAGCTTCATCATACGATATCGTGATTCTTGGCCTGACAATTACTTCCTCGTGGGGAAATGGTCATGCCACAACTTACCGGGGGTTGGTGAAGGAGCTCTCGGCCAGGGGTCACAAGGTGCTTTTTCTGGAAAGGGACATGCCCTGGTATGCGATGCATCGTGATTTGAATGAATCATCTTGCGGGCAAACCGAGCTTTATTCATCGATGATGGAGCTCAAGGACCGTTTTACAGGTGTGATTCAGAGTGCGGAACTGGTGATTGTGGGATCTTTTGTTCCTGATGGTGTGGCAGTGGGGGAGTGGGTGACCCATACGGCGCATGGAATAACTGCCTTTTACGACATTGATACTCCGGTAACCCTGGCAAAACTGCTCAGGAGGGAATGTGATTATCTGACTGCCGGGCTGATATCCCGCTACGATCTTTATCTCTCATTTGCCGGGGGGCCAATACTGAAAGTTCTGGAGCAGCTTTACGGTTCACCTCTGGCCAGGCCGTTTTACTGTTCAGTTGACCCCGCAAACTATTATCCCGAAGATGGAGGGACAAAGTATGATCTGGGTTACATGGGGACTTTCAGCGAGGATCGTCAGGGGTCTTTTGATGAGC
This sequence comes from uncultured Fibrobacter sp., assembly GCA_964387115.1. Classification (GTDB taxonomy): domain Bacteria; phylum Fibrobacterota; class Chitinivibrionia; order Chitinivibrionales; family Chitinispirillaceae; genus JAAYIG01. Next base: position 1,487 of record CAYLVN010000208.1, on the reverse strand, counting down.
TTTTGTTAAAGCCTGCCCTGAAGTGGCCGGAGGGAAAGTTTATAGTTGCCGGCCCCAAGTATCCTGATATTTCCACCTGGCCGGGTAATGTCATTCACAGGGAGCATGTGCCCCCGTCGATGCACAGGGAATTCTACTGTTCCCAGCGCTTTACGCTTAATCTTACCAGATCCGATATGGTCCAGTCAGGATTCGCCCCGAGTGTAAGGCTTTTTGAGGCTGTGGCCTGCGGTACACCGATAATAAGCGATTACTGGGAGGGACTGAACGAGATCTTTACATTCGGGGAAGAGATACTCATTGCTTCTTCGCAGGATCATATTCTCAAATACCTTTCTGAAATAAGCGAGACTGAAAGAAATGAGATCGCAGCTAAGGCTAGAAAACGGGTATTATCGTCCCATACGGCGGCGCACCGGGCCCTGGAGCTTGAAAACTATGTGGCTGAAGCCGGAAAGAAACGCAGGGAGACCAGTCTGGCCAGGCCCAAACTTTACAGGAGAGCATAGGATGGTTGAGGCGATAAAGATCTGGAACGAGCCTAACAATCTGTCTCACTGGGATTTTACAATAGATACCGACTGGAGGGAGTTTGCAGAGATGGCATCACTGGGCGCAAGGGCAGTGAAGAAGGCCTGCAGTTCTCTTTGTGTTGTGATGGGCGGGATTTCTCCAATTGATCCCAGGTTTATATCGCTTCTGTCCAGTTATGGAGCGATGGAGAGTTTCGATGCAGTGGCAGTGCACGGGTTTCCTCTGGACTGGAACCACTGGCAAATTGATGAGTGGCCCGCAAAGATTAAGGAGATAGAGTCTGTCTGCACTCTTCCGGTCTGGGTTACCGAGGTCGGGGCATCGTCGTTTGGTGCCGAAGAGGTACAGGTGTTCGGACTGAGAAAAACAGTGGAGCTTCTCTGCGGAAGGGTTCAAAGGATATTCTGGTACAGTCTGCTTGATCTGCCTCCGACCTGGGAGGCCACTACCAGGCATAAAGAGAGTGAGGGGAGTGCTTACTACCGTCATTTTTACATGGGTCTGATCCGTGCTGATGGTACACCGAAGCAGTCTTTTGATTATTTCAATCCGGAGATGGGCATTTGTCAATGGTTCCATTTTCAGGATCACAGGTTGTTGTCTGCGGTAAGGTGGCTGAGAAAACTTGGTGTAAAGAAGCTCCGGACCGGGATAAGCTGGGCAGACTGGCATCGTCCTGATGCGATAGCCTGGTTTGATCATCAGATGAACATGCTTCATGAGTTTGACACTACTTTAACGCTCTGTTTCACCCCTCCATCGAGGGGAAAGGTGGAGAATATCACCAGTCCGCCTCTGGTTCCGGGGGAGTTTGCCGATTTTGCATCGCAGGTGGTTTCAAGGTATGTGCTGTTTGATGGATGGAGTCCCGAGGGTGTGAGTATGAAGACTGATGGATAAGATGGTTTCCGGCTTTCGCCGGAATGACGGAGTGTGGAACGTTGCGTTATTCG